>NZ_JBMOWY010000023.1:0-61330 GCF_049310345.1 Stenotrophomonas sp. GZD-301
TCCTGCCCCCCCCCTGCGCCGCCTTTCCTCTTTCCGTGCCCACACCCACAACCAGGCCTGGGCGCACGGGCGCGAACTCAAGGCAACGCCGCTGCGCACCCTGCTGCGCACCTGGTGGGCCGCCCGCGGGTAGGTACCGACCGTTGGTCGGTACGCCTTGCCTAGCGCCGCTCCAGCACCAGCAGCGGATCGATGCGGGTATCGAACCAGTTCATGCCCCAGTGCAGGTGCGGTCCGGTCGCGCGGCCGGTGGCGCCGACCGCCGCGATCACCTGGCCCTGTTCGACCCGGTCGCCGACCTTCACGTCGATGCGCGACAGGTGCAGGAAATTGGAACTCACCCCATAGCCGTGGTCCAGCAGCAGGGTGCCACCGGTCAGGTACAGGTCCGGCCCGGCGAACGTGACCACGCCGGCGGCAGGCGCCTTCACCGGGGTCCCCGTCGGCACCGCGATATCCATGCCCGAATGCCCGGCGCCGGGCTGGCCGTTGTAGACCCGTGCATTGCCGAAGCGGCCGCTGATGCGGCCCTGCACCGGCCAGATGAAGGCCTGGGCAAAATCGGCGCGGTCGTCGTCGCGAGCGCGGGCCGCAGTGACCTGGGCCTGCTCGCGCTTGATCCGCTCGGCGATCGCCGGCGGCGGATTGACCGTCTTGGGCGGCACGCCATTGACGCGCTCCACCGGCCAGTCACGCGGGGTCACCGCGATGCTGACCGTCTCGGTGGCACCGTCCGGGCGTCGCACCTGGACCTGCAGCGGGCCCTTCTCGTCGCGGCCGATGCCAAACACGACACTGCCATAGCCACTCACCCGCAGGGTGCGGCCGCCGTACTGCACACTGCTGCCGGCGGGCACCTTGCCGATCACCATCGCGCCCTGCGAGGCGCTGGCCGGGAACACCACGCGGGTGTCGGCCTGCGCCTGCGCGGCAACGGGCACCAGCGTGCCGCCCAGCGTCGCGCCGCCTGCCAGAAGCAGGCCCCAGCCCAACAGACGCGCCCGCATCAGCGGTCGAAGCTCATGCGCTGGCCATTCGGCGACCCCACCAGCGTCTCGCCGTCCCACGCCAGCTGGCCATTGACCCAGGTCGAGGCGATGCGCGAGCGGAAGGTCATGCCTTCGAACGGCGACCAGCCGCACTTGGACAGCACGTCCTCGCGCTTGACCGTGAACGGCACGTCTTCAACCAGCACCAGATCGGCGAAGTAGCCCTCGCGCAGGAAACCGCGCTGGCTCACGTCGAACAGCTGCGCCGGGGCGTGCGCGAACTTCTGCACCACCTGGGTGATCTCCAGCTTGCCTTCGTGCACCAGCTCCAGCGCGGCCACCAGCGCGTACTGCACCAGCGGCAGGCCGGACGGCGCCTGCGCGTACGGCTTCTGCTTCTCTTCCCAGGTGTGCGGGGCATGGTCGGTGGCCAGCACGTCGATCACGTCCTCGGCCACCGCGCGGGTCAGGGCCTCGCGGTCGCTGGCTTCCTTGATCGCCGGGTTGCACTTGATCAGGTTGCCCAGGCGCGCGTAATCGCTGCGGTCGAAACGCAGGAAGTGGATGCAGGTTTCGGCGGTGATCTGCTTGCGGCTGCCGTCGGCGCGGATCAGCGGGCCCTTCTCGAAGAGCTTCAGCTCATCGGCCGTGGAGATGTGCAGCACGTGCAGGCGGGTGCCGTGCTTCTTCGCCAGCGCCACCGCCAGCTCCGACGACTTCAGGCAGGCCTCGCGCGAGCGGATGTCCGGGTGCTGTTCGGCGCTCAGCGCGTCGCCGTACTTCTCGGCGTATTCCTTCGCCTTGGCGTCGATCATCGGCGTGTCTTCGCAGTGCGTGATGATCGGCGTGGGGGCGTACTTGAAGATCGCGTCCAGCGTTTCCGGGTTGTCGACCAGCATGTTGCCGGTGGAGGCGCCCATGAACACCTTGATGCCCGGCGACTTCTTCGGGTCCACCACCTTGATGTCGGCCAGGTTGTCGTTGCTGGCGCCCATGTAGAAGCCGTAGTTGGCGCGCGCGCGGCCGGCGGCAGCGTCGTATTTGGCCTGCAGGGCCTCCGCGTTGAGGGTCGGCGGGTTGGTGTTGGGCATGTCCATGAAGCTGGTCAGGCCACCGGCCACGGCTGCCGCCGATTCCGTCGCGATATCACCCTTGTGGGTCAGGCCCGGTTCGCGGAAATGCACCTGGTCATCGATCATGCCCGGCAGCAGCCAGCGCCCGGCGGCATCGACCACGGTTTCGCCCGGGCGCGCCTCCAGGCCGGTGCCGATCTGCGCGATGCGGCCGTTTTCGATGCGCAGGTCGCCGTCGGTGATGCGACCTTCGTTGACCAGGCGGGCGTTGACGATGAGCGTGGAGGACATTTCAGTGTTTTCCTGTGCAGCGGCAAGCGGCGTGCGGGGCGCGCGGCGGCACCTCGTCCACGCCACCGGGATGGAAGGGATGGCAGCGACCGAGCCGGCGTGCGGCGAGCCAGCTGCCGCGCGCGGGGCCATGCGTGGCGATGGCTTGCATGGCGTATTCAGAACAACTGGGCACGAAGCGGCAGCGCGGCCCCAGCAGGGGGCTGATGAAGCGCTTGTAGAAGCGCAGCAGGGCAATGAGCAGGCGCGAGATCACCCGCCCATCTTAGAGCAGTTGGCATGAAGGCCGCATTTGTCGCAGGATGGGGCGTTGGACCCGCTCGCGCCCACGCGCGTGGCGGGCCGCCCCGGTGGCATCACCGGGTCAGGTTCCGAACTGCGCGAGCCGGTCCGCCCAGCGGGCAGGCCGGCTTCACCCCTTGCGACTCCGGGGCTGAACGGAGTAGGCGGTGTGGTTGCTGCTGCTGGTCGGGTAGGCTATAAAGGCCCGCTTTCCCGGGCCCCGGGGAATCCAAGGAAGAGCGTTTCGTGGCTGCTAAAAAAACTGCAAAGAAGGCCGTCAAGGCCGCCAAGAAAACCGCCAAGCCTGTTGTAACGAAGTTGGCGGCCAAGTCCGTTGCCAAGAAGCCGGCCGCCAAGCCGGTCGGCAAGCCTGCATCCAAACAACCGGCGGCCAGGACGGCACCCGCGAAAAAATCGACCGCCAAGGCCCCGGCCAAGGCGATCAAGAAGACCGCCGCCAAGGCACCCGTGGTCAAGAAGGCAGCGGCGAAGAAGGCAGTGGTCACCAAGCCGGCGGCCAAGAAGGCTGTCGCCCGGAAGACCGCTGTTGCCAAGCCGGTCGCCAAGGCGCCAGTAAAGAAGACCGCCGCCAGCAAGACCGTGGCAAAGAAAACGGCGACGCCGGCGGCTGCCAAGCCGGCCGCCAAGCCTGCACCGGTGAAGAAGGTCGCGGCCAAACAGCCGCCGGCCAAGCCGGTGAAGGCCAGCAAGACCGCCAGCAAGCCCGTGGCAACCAAGCCGGCCGCCAAGCCGGCCGCAGCACCTGTAGTGAAGTCCGCACCGAAGCCGGCATCGCCGGCGCCGGCCAAGTCTGTCCCGGCCAAGTCCGCGGCCAAGCCCGTCACCCCTCCGGCGCCTGCGCCGGCGCCGGTAGCGGCAACGCCCGCCTCGAAAGCCCCGCAAAACAAGAATCCCGTGCCCGTTTCGAAATCGCCTGCAAAAACCCCCGCCAAGTCCGAGTCCGCCCCCAAGCCCGTGTCCCGTCCGGTCGGCAAGGTCGCCGTTGCCGTGGCAGCGCGTTCGGCCGCCCCGGCCCCGCGCACCAAGGTGAAGGTGGTGGAATACAAGACTGACGAAGCCACCGGTCGTCCGATCCTGCCCGACGGTTACAAGCCGAGCGCGGAAGAGGAATACATGAGCCCGCTGCAACTGGAGTATTTCCGCCAGCGCCTGCAGCACTGGCGCAATGATCTGGTCGAGGAATCCAAGCAGACCATCGCGAATCTGCAGGAAGAAGTGCGTGACATCGGCGATGAGGCCGAGCGCGCCACCCGCGAGACCGAGAACTCGCTGGAACTGCGTACCCGCGATCGGTACCGCAAGTTGATCGGCAAGATCAACAGCACCTTGAAGCGCCTGGAAGACGGTGACTACGGCTACTGCGTGGATACCGGCGAAGAGATCGGTCTGGACCGTCTCGAAGCGCGCCTGACCGCAGAGCGCACCATCGACGCCCAGGAGCGTTGGGAGCACCTGCAGAAGCAGCAGGGCGACTGATCTCCGATCGGTCGCGACGCAATCAAAAACCCGGCCTCGGCCGGGTTTTTTTTTGATCCGCGGAATGTCGGCGCCTCGGTGCACAGGCAGCCGACCAACGGTCGGCTCTACCCGGGGAGCTCGTGCCTTGCCGCTGTTTCCGACCGCCAGCGGATATCCATTAGCCATCGACTCGCGCCTTGCCGCTGTTTCCGACCGCCAGCGGATATCCATCTGAAGGACGGCGGGCAGCCTTGTCCGGGACCGTAGAAAACACGGATGTTTTCTACGAGCCCCCAGGGATGGGTTCACGGCGTGTCCCGGACAAGGCTGCCCGTCGTCCTTGCACGTCGCGCCAAGGCGTACCGACCAACGGTCGGTACCTGCCACCGCCGGCGGTCGACCGTCTCTGCGGGGCGCTTCCGGTCAGTGCAGGTCGCGCAGATTCAGGCGGCGCAGCGTCGGGTTCTTCCAGGCGGTGATGCCGGCCACGCTCAGCACTGCGAACCCGCCGAGCACCACCGCCGGCACCAGGCCGAGCAGCTTGGCCATCGTGCCCGCGTAGAACGCCCCCAGCTCGTTGGACGAACTGATGAAAATGCCGTTGATCGACGACACCCGCCCGCGCATTTCCTCCGGCGTGGCCAACTGCAGGATGGTCGAACGGATCACCACCGACACGCCGTCGAAGGCCCCGTAGAACAGCAGGATCACCGCCGACAGCCAGAAGCTGTGCGACAGCCCGAAGCCGATCACGCACAGACCGAACCCGGCCACCGCGAACAGCAGCACCCGGCCGGCGTTGCGCTGCAGCGGCCGGCGGGCCAGCCACAGGCCCACGCACACCGAGCCCAGTGCCGGCGCCGCGCGCAGAATGCCCAGGCCTTCCGGGCCGTGGTGCAGGATCTCGTGCAGGAACGCCGGCAGCATCGCCACCACGCCCCCGAGCAGCACCGAGAACATGTCCAGCGCCATCGCCCCGACCATGATCCGGTTGCCCAGCACGAAGCGGCCGCCCTCGGCGATGCTCTTGAAGATCGGCGCGGCCGGACCGGTGTGCACCGGCTCGGACACCCGCAGCACCGCCAGGCAGCCCACCGCGACCACCGCCACGCCCACGGCCACCCCGTAGGCCACGCCCTTGCCGCCCCAGGCCACCAGCAGCCCGCCCAGCGCCGGCCCGGCCACCATCCCGGCCTGGAACACCACCGCCCCCAGGCCCGCGCCGCGCGCGTACTGCTGGCGCTCAAGCACCCGCGCGAACAGCGCGTTGTAGATCGGCGACAGGAACGCACGCACCATCCCCGTCATCGCGATCGCCGCGTAAATCGGCCACACCCCGTGGAACGGCAGCCAGCCCTGCGCCACCGCCGTCAGCACCACCGCCGTCAGCACCAGCCCGGTGGCCGCCACCATGCCCAACCGGCGGCGCGGCAGGTGATCCACCAGATAGCCGGCGAACGGCGCCACGCAGAAGAAGGGCAGCACCTCGGCCAGCCCGACCAACCCCAGTGAGAACGGATTGCGGGTCACTTCATAGATGTGCCACCCGACCGTGACCGCCACGATCTGGTAGGACAGCATCGCGCAGATGCGATAGGCCAGCAGCAGCGAGAAGCCGGGGCGGGACAACAGGCTGAGCGCGCTGTCGCCTGTGTCGGACGGGGCGTCGGTACTCACGGCTGCGACGGCTGCGACTGCGCGGTATCGCGGATGAAGGCCAGCATCGCGGCCACACCGTTGCTGCGCGTCGGCGACAGATGGCGCGACAGACCGATGTCCTGGATGTAGGTCGGCTCGGTGGCCAGGATCTCCTCGGCCGACCGGCCCGAGTACACCCGCAGCGCCAGGTAGATCAGCCCGGACACGATCGCCGAATCGCTGATGGCGTGGAAGCGCAGCGACTGCGCATTGCCTTCCGGCACGATCCACACCATCGACTGGCACCCCAGCAGACGGTGCTGCTCGGTCTTCCAGTCGTCCGGGAAGGCCGGCAGCTTGCGGCCCAGGTCGATCAGATACTGATAGCGCTCGGACCAGTCGCCGAAGAAGGCGAACTCATCGGCGATGGCGGCCTGTGCGTCGGCGGCGGTGGGTTCGAGCGGGAACGGGGAAACGGTGGTCATGGGGGACTCCGGGCCGGTGTTCGCCTTCCGTGGTCGGGCCGTGATGGTTCGGGGGAAGCACCCGGCCATCCGTGGCCGGGACTGTATCGTGGCGCCCGACCGTCGGTCGGGCGAATGGTCAGCGCTTGCGCACCCAGCGCACGCCCTGCGCCGTGTCTTCCAGCGCGATGCCCTCGGCGGCCAGCGCGTCGCGGATCGCATCGGCGCGGGCGAAATCGCGTGCCTGCTTGGCTGCCGTGCGTGCATCGATCAGCGCCTGGATGCGCGCGCCTTCGTCGCTGTCGGTGGCCTGGCTGCCGAACCACGCCGACGGGGCCTGCTGCAGCAGCCCCAGTGCCTTGCCGGCGCCGAGCAGCTGGCTCTTCAGGTCGGCCAGTTCGGCCAGTTCGGCCCACGGGGCGCCCATGCGCGGATGGTCCGGGCCGCCGGCCGCGGCGTGGCGCACCTTCCTGGCCAGTTCCGACAGCAGCGCCAAGGCACGCGGCGTGTTGAGATCTTCGTCGAGCACCGCCTCGATCGCCTCGGGAATGCGCGCCGTGGCCTCTACCGCTTCCACCTCGCGCAGTGCGCCGTACAGGCCATCCAGCGTGCGTGCGGACTGCTCGATCAGCGCATCGGACCAGTCCAGCGGCTGCCGGTAATGGGCCGACAACAGGGCATAGCGCAGCGCTTCGGGCGCGTGCGCGCGCACCAGGTCGTGCACCCGCTCGATGTTGCCGATCGACTTGCTCATCTTGGCGCCGCCGAAGTTGAGCATGCCGTTGTGCAGCCAGAAGCGGGCGAAGGTCTGCCCGCCGTGGGCGCACTCGCTCTGCGCGATCTCGTTCTCGTGGTGCGGGAACTGCAGGTCCACGCCGCCGGCGTGGATGTCGATGGTCGGGCCCAGGTGCGCGGCGGCCATCGCCGAGCACTCGATGTGCCAGCCGGGGCGGCCGCGGCCCCAGGGCGATGCCCAGCCGGGCAGGTCCTCGGAGGACGGCTTCCACAGCACGAAGTCGCCCGGGTCGCGCTTGTATGGGGCCACGTCCACGCGGGCACCGGCAAGCATCTCGTCCGGGTCACGGCGCGACAGCTTGCCGTAATCGGCATAGGTGCCCACGGCGAACAGCACATGGCCTTCGGCAGCGTAGGCATGGCCGGCGGCGATCAGCTGCTCGATCATCTCGATGATCTGCGGGATGTGCGCGGTGGCTTCCGGTTCGATATCCGGCGGAACCACGCCAAGCGCGGCCATGTCCTCGCGGTACGCGGCGGCGAAGCGGTCGGTGATTGCCGAAATCGGCACATTCTGTTCACGCGCGGCCGTGTTGATCTTGTCGTCCACGTCGGTGATGTTGCGGGCGTAGCGCAGGGCGCCGAAGCGGCGCCGCAGCAGATCGGCCAGCACCCCGAACACCACCGGGCCACGGGCGTTGCCGATGTGGACATAGTTGTAGACCGTGGGGCCGCAGACATACAGGGTCGGACAGGCCGGATCGAGCGGTTGGAACGTTTCGAGCTGGCGTGTCAGGTTGTTGTGCAGTCGCAGGGTCATGGTGGCCGTGGTGGGGGATGGATGGGGGCAAGCGGTCGATTTTAGAGCACAACGGCGCCCAGCGCCGGGCCCTCCGGCGGGCCCGCCGGGCCGTCACGACACCCCGGGCCGGTGGGGGCGGGGCGGGCTGCCTATGGGCAGAAACGTTACGGAAGGGTAATGTTCAGCCCCTTGTGCCTGGCACTGCCTAAACTATCCCCCTTGTCCTCTTACCTGTTGCCAATGAAATCCGCTTCGTTGTTGACGCTGGCCTGTCTGCTCGCAAGTGCCGCCTTCGGGGTGCGCGCCCAGGACGGTGAGGCCCGCAACCGGGTGGTGATCGTCGAGAACGTCAAGTTCGACTATGCGCAGGTGCTCAACGTCGAGCCTGTGTTCCAGACCCTGCGGGCCACCCGCACGGAAGAACACTGCGAGCCGGTGTCCACCCGGACCCTGGCCCCGGTCAACGTGACCGGCGAAGAGCCGCAGGAAGACAAGGGCCGCTTCGGCCGGTTCATGGATTCGGTGCGCTCGATCTTCCGCCGTGAAGACGGCAGCGAGGAGGAGATGCCCGTGGTCGAGGCGCCGCCGGCCAACAACGGCCCGCTGCTGACCCGCGACTGCCGGATCATCCCGGTCGGCCGCGAGTTCCGCCGGCCCATCGCCTATGACGTGGATTACGTCTACAAGGGCACCAAGTACCGCTCCCGTCTGCCCGACGATCCCGGCAACCGCCTGAAGATCCGCGTGTCCATCACCCCCTGGGTGGCGGCCGAGCAGGGCGGCCCGGCCAATCCGTGACGGGCCGGCACGCCCGTTGCGTCAGTACTCTGACCTGAATGTTCCATTCAGGCCTTGCACCCGCCCCGGGTGCATGCAAAGATGGGCGGCCATGAAACTCACCGACTTCCAGCACGACACCAGCGCCGCCCGTATGGCTACGGGCATGACGTCGCGTGCCCGCCGACCGGAACCCCACATTTTCGCTGGGTAACCGGAGCTTCGTGCTGTCTGTTCGGAAAACCCAGCCCCCGTGCTGGGTTTTTTCGTTTCTACGATTTGAAAAGTTTCATCTGTACGTTTTTCCGACCCCCTGAATCCCGCCGCAAAGGATCGATCGATGTCCCTGAAGCACTTCCTGAACACCCAGGACTGGAGCCGCACCGACCTGGATGCCCTGCTGACCCAGGCCGCGCTGTTCAAGCGCAACAAGCTGGGCGACGAGCTCAAGGGCAAGTCGATTGCCCTGGTGTTCTTCAATCCGTCCATGCGCACCCGCACCAGCTTCGAGCTGGGCGCCTTCCAGCTGGGCGGTCACGCGATCGTGCTGCAGCCGGGCAAGGATGCATGGCCGATCGAGTTCAACCTCGGCTCGGTGATGGATGGCGACACTGAAGAGCACATCGCCGAAGTGGCCAAGGTGCTGGGCCGCTACGTCGACCTGATCGGCGTGCGCGCGTTCCCGAAGTTCATCGACTGGAGCAAGGACCGCGAGGACGAAGTGCTCAGGAGCTTCGCCAAGTACTCGCCGGTGCCGGTGATCAACATGGAGACCATCACCCACCCGTGCCAGGAGCTGGCCCACGTGATGGCGCTGCAGGAACATTTCGGCACCCAGGACCTGCGCGGCAAGAAGTTCGTGCTGACCTGGACCTACCACCCCAAGCCGCTCAACACCGCGGTGGCCAACTCCGCGCTGACCATCGCCACCCGCATGGGCATGGACGTGACCCTGCTGTGCCCGACCCCGGATTACATCCTGGACGAGCGCTACATGGGCTGGGCCGAGCAGAACGTGGCCGAGAGCGGCGGTTCGCTGCAGGTCAGCCATGACATCGCCAGCGCCTATACCGGTGCCGACGTGGTCTACGCCAAGAGCTGGGGCGCGCTGCCGTTCTTCGGCAACTGGGAACCGGAAAAGCCGATCCGCGACCAGTACAAGCACTTCATCGTCGACGAAGCCAAGATGGCCCTGACCAACAACGGCGTGTTCAGCCACTGCCTGCCGCTGCGCCGCAACGTCAAGGCCACCGACGCGGTGATGGACTCGGCGCAGTGCATCGCCATCAACGAGGCCGAGAACCGCCTGCACGTACAGAAGGCGATCATGTCGGCCCTGATCGGCCGATAACGCCATCCACGGGTAGAGCCGACCGTTGGCCGGCTGCTCCTCGACCCGTGCACTGAACAATTCAGCCGACCAACGGTCGGCTCTACACCGAATCTCTATCCCTCTATTGGACCTGACCCCCATGAGCAACAAAGACATCGTCCTGGCCTTCTCCGGCGGACTCGACACCAGCTTCTGCGTGCCCTACCTGCAGGAGCGCGGCTACAACGTGCACACCGTGTTCGCCGACACCGGCGGCGTGGATGACGAAGAGCGCGATTTCATCGAGAAGCGCGCCGCCGAGCTGGGGGTCACCAGCCACGTCACCGTCGATGGCGGCCCGGCCATCTGGAACGGCTTCGTCAAGCCGTTCGTCTGGGCCGGCGAAGGCTACCAGGGCCAGTACCCGCTGCTGGTGTCCGACCGTTACCTGATCGTGGACGCCGCGCTCAAGCGCGCCGCCGAACTGGGCACCAACATCATTGCCCACGGCTGCACCGGCATGGGCAATGACCAGGTCCGCTTCGACCTGGCCGTGAAGGCGCTGGGCGACTACCAGATCGTCGCGCCGATTCGCGAGATCCAGAAGGAACACACCCAGACCCGCGCCTACGAGCAGAAGTACCTGGAAGAGCGCGGTTTCGGCGTGCGTGCCAAGCAGCAGGCGTACACCATCAACGAGAACCTGCTCGGCCTGACCATGTCCGGTGGCGAGATCGATCGTTGGGAAGCCCCGGGCGAGGGCGCCCGCGGTTGGTGCGCACCGCGCAGCGAGTGGCCGGCCGACGCGCTGACCGTGACGCTGAAGTTCGTCGAAGGTGAGGCTGTCGCCCTGGACGGCGAGGCAATGGCGGGCGAGCAGATCCTGGCCAAGCTCAACAAGCTGTTCGCCCCGTATGGCGTGGGCCGTGGTGTCTACACCGGCGACACCGTGATCGGCCTGAAGGGCCGCATCGTGTTCGAGGCCCCGGGCCTGGTCTCGCTGCTGGCCGCGCACCGCGCGCTGGAAGATGCCGTGCTGACCAAGCAGCAGAACCGCTTCAAGCCGGACGTGGCGCGCAAGTGGGTGGAGCTGGTGTACGAAGGCTTCTACCACGACCCGCTGAAGACCGACATCGAAGCCTTCCTGAAGTCCTCGCAGGGCAAGGTCAACGGTGAAGTGGTGCTGGAAACCCGTGGTGGCCGCGTCGATGCGGTGGCCGTGCGTTCGCCGCACCTGCTCAACACCAAGGGCGCCACGTACGCCCAGTCCGCCGACTGGGGCGTGGAAGAGGCGGAAGGCTTCATCAAGCTGTTCGGCATGAGCTCCACGCTGTACGCGCAGGTGAACCGCTGATCGATTGATCGACGTGTCCGGCGGGTGCGCGCCATCCGCCGGGCGTTGAACCGGACCGAGACCATGAACCTGCACGTCTGCACCGATAAACAGCGGCTCGATGTCGCGCTGATTCACCAGTATCTGTCGACCCAGGCGTATTGGAGCGAAGGGATTCCACTGGAAACGGTGCAGCGGGCGATCGACGGCTCGTTGTGCGTCGGCGGCTATCTGGACGATGGCAGTCAGGTGGCCTTTGCCCGGGTGATCACCGACGGTGCGACCTTCGGCTACCTGGCCGATGTGTTCGTGTTGCCCGACCACCGTGGACGCGGCTACAGCACGGCGCTGATCGAGGCGCTGATGGCGCAGCCGGCGCTGCAGGGCCTGCGTCGTTTCATGCTCGCCACCCGCGACGCGCATGGCCTGTACGCGCG
Organism: Stenotrophomonas sp. GZD-301; assembly: GCF_049310345.1. NCBI lineage: Bacteria > Pseudomonadati > Pseudomonadota > Gammaproteobacteria > Lysobacterales > Lysobacteraceae > Stenotrophomonas > Stenotrophomonas sp. GZD-301. The sequence continues at coordinate 11,613 of NZ_JBMOWY010000023.1, forward strand.
TTTCGGGTTCGCTGCTCCGGCGCGCCCGGAGCTGTTGATGGAAATAGCGCGACCCACGATCTACCAGGATGCGGCCGTTGCCGCAGTGAAGGACTGACCCCGCATGCTCGAGAACACCCTTACCCACCTGCAGGCCCTGGTTTCGTTCGACACGCGCAATCCGCCGCGTGCGATCACCACCGGCGGCATCTTCGACTATCTGCGCGCGAACCTGCCCGGGTTCACCGTGGAGGTGATCGATCATGGCGACGGCGCGGTCAGCCTGTATGCGGTGCGCGGTACGCCGAAGTACCTGTTCAACGTGCATCTGGATACCGTGCCCGATTCGCCGCACTGGACCGCCGACCCGCATGTCATGCGGCGTACCGGTGACCGGGTGATCGGCCTGGGCGTGTGCGACATCAAGGGCGCTGCGGCAGCCTTGGTGGCTGCGGCCAATGCCAGTGATGGCGATGCCGCATTCCTGTTCTCCAGCGACGAGGAGGCCAACGACCCGCGCTGCATCGCTGCGTTCCTGGCGCGGGGCATTCCGTATGAAGCGGTGCTCGTGGCCGAACCGACCATGAGCGAAGCGGTGCTGGCCCACCGTGGCATCAGCTCGGTGCTGATGCAGTTCAAGGGCCAGGCCGGTCATGCGTCGGGCAAGCAGGATGCGGCCGCCAGTGCGTTGCACCAGGCGATGCGCTGGGGCAACCGCGCGCTGGACCATGTGGATACCCTGGCGCATGCGCGTTTTGGCGGGCTGACTGGCCTGCGCTTCAACATCGGCCGTGTCGAAGGCGGGATCAAGGCCAATATGATCGCCCCGGCGGCCGAAGTGCGCTTCGGCTTCCGCCCGCTGCCGTCGATGGACATCGACGCGCTGCTGGCCACCTTCGCCGGTCTGGCCGAGCCGCAGGCCGCCGTGTTCACCGAAACCTTCCGCGGCCCCAGCTTCCCGGCCGGCGACATCGCCGAGGCGGAAAACCGCCGCCTGCTGGCGCGCGATGTGGCCGACGCGCTGGATATCCCGATTGGCAACGCGGTGGACTTCTGGACCGAAGCCTCGCTGTTCTCGGCAGCCGGCTACACCACCCTGGTATACGGCCCGGGCGATATCGCCCAGGCCCATACCGCCGACGAGTTCGTCACGCTGGAGCAGCTGCAGCGTTATGCCGAGTCCGTACAGCGCATCATTGCGCACGGCGCCTGATTCCATGATGCCGTCGTGGCCTGCCACTGACGGACCCCCCATCGCGGCCGCGGCCGCCTGTGACGATACCGAAATGCCTTCTTCCCAGCCCCACCGCCAGACCCGCCAGACCATCGTGCGCCTGCTCTCGAGCATGGCCAGCGCGAAGGAAATCAGCCAGTACCTCAAGCGTTTTTCGCAGCTGGACGCCAAACGCTTTGCCGTGGTCAAGGTCGGCGGCGCGGTCCTGCGCGATGACCTGGAGGCGCTGACATCCTCGCTGTCGTTCCTGCAGGAAGTCGGGCTGACCCCGATCGTGCTGCACGGCGCCGGCCCGCAGCTGGATGCCGAGCTGTCGGCCGCCGGTATCGTCAAGGAAACGGTCAACGGCCTGCGCGTGACCTCGCCGGAAGGCCTGGCGATCGTGCGCCGGGTGTTCCAGGCGTCCAACCTGCAGCTGGTCGAAGCGCTGCAGCAGAACGGCGCGCGCGCGACCTCGATCACCGGTGGCGTGTTCGAGGCCGAGTACCTGGACCAGGCCACCTACGGCTTGGTCGGCGAAGTGAAAAAGGTCAACCTGGCACCGATCGAGGCGAGCCTGCGCGCCGGCTCGATCCCGGTGATCACCAGCCTGGGTGAAACCCGCTGCGGCCAGATCCTCAACGTCAACGCCGACTTCGCCGCCAACGAGCTGGTGCAGGAGCTGCAGCCGTACAAGATCATCTTCCTGACCGGCACCGGCGGCCTGCTGGATGAAGAGGGCAGGGTGATCGACTCGATCAACCTGTCCACCGAGTACGACCAGCTGATGCAGCAGCCGTGGATCCACGGCGGCATGCGGGTGAAGATCGAACAGATCAAGGACCTGCTGGACCGCCTGCCGCTGGAGTCGTCGGTGTCCATCACCCGCCCGTCGGACCTGGCCAAGGAGCTGTTCACCCACAAGGGCTCGGGCACGCTGGTGCGCAAGGGCGAGAAGGTGCTGCGCGCCACCGCCTGGAGCGAGCTGGACCTGCCGCGGCTGAAGGGCCTGATCGAATCCAGCTTCGGCCGCACCCTGGTGCCGGACTACTTCGACAAGACCCGCCTGCTGCGCGCGTACGTCAGCGAGAACTACCGCGCTGCGGTGATCCTCACCGACGAGGCCGAAGGCGTGTACCTGGACAAGTTCGCGGTGCTCGACGATGCCCAGGGCGAAGGCCTGGGGCGCGCGGTGTGGAACGTGATGCTGGATGAAACCCCGCAGCTGTTCTGGCGCTCGCGCCACGGCAACCCGATCAACCACTTCTACTACGCCGAATCCGACGGCTGCTACAAGCAGGGCGCCTGGAAGGTGTTCTGGTTCGGCGCCGACGGCTTCGAGCGCATCAAGACCTACGTCGATCATTGCGCGGTGCGTACACCGAGCCTGGAGGGCTGAACCGATGAATCACGCCGATTGGACCCGCGTTCCCACCCTGGCCGGCACGCATGCGCGGCTGGAGCCGCTGCAGATGGCCCACATCGATGGCCTGCGCGGCGCGCTCGGCGACGGCACCCTGTCGCAGCTCTGGTACACCCAGGTGCCGTCGGCCAGGACCATGACCGGCTACGTCCAGGCCGCGCTGCAGGCGCAGGCCGAGGGCAAGGTGCTGCCGTTCGTGGTGTTCAATGCCGACGACGAGATCGTCGGCACCACCCGCTACTACGACATGGAAGAAGCGGTGCCGCGGCTCAGCATCGGCTACACCTGGTATGGGCAGGCCGCGCAGCGCACGGGGGTCAACACCGAGGCCAAGCTGATGCTGCTCACCCACGCCTTCGAGCGGCTGCAGTGCCTGAGCGTGGTGTTTGAAACCAGCTGGTTCAACTTCGCCTCGCGCACCGCCATCGCGCGTCTGGGCGCCAAGCAGGACGGCGTGCTGCGCAACCACAAGCGCCACCCCGACGGCACCCCGCGCGACACCGTCATCTTCTCCATCATCGACGCGGAATGGCAGGGCGTGAAGCGCCATCTGCAGCACCGCCTGGACGCACACGCATGAGCACCTCCACCCCCTTCACTGTCGGCATCGTCGGCGCCCGTGGCCACACCGGCGCCGAGCTGATCACGCTGATCGCCGCGCACCCGAACCTGCAGCTGGGCTTTGTGTCCTCGCGCGAGCTGGCCGGACAGCCGGTTCCCGACCTGGCGCAGCAGGACGGCGCGCCGCTCCTGTATGAAAACCTGGACGCCGACGCGGTCGCCGCCAAGGGCATGGACGCGGTGATCCTGGCGCTGCCCAACGGCCTGTCCGCGCCGTTCGTGGCCGCCCTCGACGCGGCGCGCCCGGACACGGTGATCGTGGACCTGTCGGCCGATTACCGCTTCAACGAGCACTGGTACTACGGCCTGCCCGAACTCACCCGGGGCGACTACCTGGGCCAGAAGCGCATCAGCAACCCCGGGTGCTACGCCACCGCGATGCAGCTGGCGATCAGCCCGCTGCTCAAGCACCTGGCGGGCCCCCCGCAGTGCTTCGGTGTCTCGGGTTACTCCGGCGCCGGCACCACGCCGTCGGACAAGAACAACCCGGCGCTGCTGCAGGACAACCTGATGCCGTACGCGCTTACCAACCACATCCACGAGCGCGAAGTCTCCGCGCACCTGCGTGTGCCGGTGGAGTTCATGCCGCACGTGGCGCCGCATTTCCGTGGCATCACCATGACCGTCAACCTGTGGCTGGACCGCATCCACACCCGCGAGGAGGTGGTGGCCGCCTACCAGGCCTACTACGCCAACGAGCCGCTGATCGAGGTGATCGACGAAGCGCCGTGGGTGAGCCGCATTGCCGGCCGGCATGGCGTGCAGATCGGTGGCTTCGACGTCGCCCCCGGCGGCAAGCGCGTGGTGGTGGTGGCGACCCTGGACAACCTGCTCAAGGGCGCGGCCACCCAGGCCATGCAGAACCTCAACCTGGCGCTTGGCCTGGACGAACTCAGCGCAATTCCGCATTGATTGGAGCAACACATGGCAGACCTTCTGTGGCAGAAGCCCGGCGTGGCGGTAGACGCCAGGATCCAGACCTTCCTGGCCGGCGACGACGTGATCCTGGATCGCGAGTTCTTCCTCTACGACGTGGCCGCGAGCAAGGCGCACGCCCAGGGCCTGGAGAACATCGGCATCCTGTCTGCCGATGAGCGCACCGGCCTGCAGCGCGAACTGGACGTGCTGGCCGAGGATTTCCGCAGCGGCGCCTTCGTGCTCGACGAGCGCTTCGAGGACTGCCACTCGGCGATCGAAGCACGCCTGACCGAGCGCCTCGGCGATGCCGGCCGCAAGATCCATACCGGGCGCAGCCGCAACGACCAGATCCTGGTTGCCACGCGCCTGTGGTTGAAGGACAAGCTGCTGCACGTGGCGGCGGTGAGCCGCGAAGTGGCCAAGGTCGCGCTGGACCGCGCCGAGGCCGAGAAGGACCTGCCGGTGCCGGGTTACACCCACATCCAGCGCGCCGTGGTGTCCTCGGCGGGCATGTGGTGGGCCGGCTGGGCCGAAGCCTTCATCGACAACGCGATCCGCGCCCACGACACGTTCGCCCTGATCGACGCCAATCCGCTGGGCACCGCCGCCGGCTACGGCGTCAACCTGCCGCTGGACCGCGCGCACACCACCGCCGCGCTCGGCTTCGCGCGCATGCAGGTGTCGCCGATCTACGCGCAGCTCTCGCGCGGCAAGTTCGAACTGGCCGCACTGGAAGCGCTCGGCGGGGCCACGCTGGACCTGCGCCGCATCGCGTGGGATCTGTCGCTGTTCACCAGCGGCGAGTTCGGTTTCGTCGCGCTGCCGGCGCAGTACACCACCGGCAGTTCGATCATGCCCAACAAGCGCAACCCGGACGTGATCGAACTGATGCGCGCCACCCACGCCAGCGTGGCCGCCGCGCGCACCGAGATCGAGCAGCTGCTCTCGCTGCCGTCCGGCTACCACCGCGATCTGCAGAGCAGCAAGGGCGCCATCTTCCACGGTTTCGGCCGTGGCCTGGCCGCGCTGGACCTGCTGCCGGCGCTGCTGGCCAACCTGGAGTGGCGCGAGGACAAGCTGCGCGCGGCGATCGACTCGGGCATGTACGCCACCGATGTCGCCGTCGAAGCCGCGGTTGCCGGCGTGCCGTTCCGCGAGGCCTACAAGGCGGCTGCGGCGGCGTCGGATACTGCCGGCCAGGGGCGCACGCCCGAAGGCAGCCTGGCCGCGCGCGTATCGCCCGGCGCGGCCGCCGACCTGCGGCTGGACGAACTGCGCGCCCGCTGGGCCGCACTGGTGTAATCACAACGGCGGCCGCGAGGCCGCCGTTTCTCATTGGAAACCCCCATGAACATCTGCTACCTGGTACTGGTCACCCGCACGCCCGCCTTCCGCGACGAGGTCGGGGCGGCGCACGTGCACTTCCTCGATACGCTGCGCGCCAACGACCAGCTGCTGCTCACCGGCGGCTTCACCGACAAGACCGGCGGTGCCTACGTGCTGCACAACATCGCTGACCGCGCCGCAGCCCAGGCGATTGTCGACGCCGACCCATTGATGGTGCAGGGCAGTGCCACCGCCACCGTCCACGAATGGTCGACCCGGTGAGGCAGACGACGCGATGACCTCGAGCAGCGTGCAATCACCGTTCCCCGAGCAGCCCGTGCCCGCGTGGAAGCGCGCGGTCCTCAAGGTCGGCAGCAGCCTGCTGGCCGCCGACGGTGGCGGCCTCTCGCCGCGCCATGCGCTGGGCCTGGCCCAGTTCGTGTCCGCCCATGTGCTGGCCGGGCGCGAAGTGGTGATCGTGTCGTCCGGCGCGGTCGCGGCCGGGCGCGCCATCGTGCCGCGCGCGCTGGAAGCCGGTGCGGCAATGGCCGCACGTCAGGCGCTGGCCGCGCTGGGCCAGGCGCAGTTGATCGGGCTGTGGCAGCGTTTCTTCGAGCGTCCGGTGGCGCAGGTGCTGCTCACCCATGACGACCTGCGCAACCGCCGCCGCTACCTCAATGCACGCGCCACCCTCAACGAACTGCTGCGGCTGGGCGCGCTGCCGGTGGTGAACGAGAACGACACCGTGTCGGTGGACGAGCTCAAGCTGGGCGACAACGACAATCTCGCCGCCACCGTGGCGGCGTTGATCGATGCCGATGTGCTGTTCATCGCCACCGACATCGACGGGCTGTACAGCGCCGATCCGCGCCGCGATCCGCAGGCGCAGCCGATCCACGACGTCCCCGAGCTGACCCCGCAGGTACTGGCGATGGCCGGCGGCGACGGCAGCCGTGGCGGCACTGGTGGCAGCGGGACAAACAGGGGAGGAATAGCACATACCGGCCGCGTCGGCATCGAGACCTGCCTGTTCAACGGCCGCAACAGCGACGTGGTGCGCGCGCTGGCGCAGGGCCGGCTGTTCGGCACGCGCATCCACGCCGGCCAGACCCGGGTTGCTGCGCGCAAATACTGGCTGCGCCATGCGCCGTTGGAACCGGGTGCGATCCTGATCGACGACGGCGCGGCCGCCGCGCTGCGCGATAAGGGCGCCTCGCTGCTGCCCGGGGGCGTGCTCGGTGCCGAGGGCGACTTCCGCCGCGGCGACATGGTGGAGGTACGCCTGCGCACCGACGCCGGTGAACTGTGCCTGGCGCGCGGGGTCAGCCAGTACTCGGCCAGCGATATCCGCCGCGTGGCCGGCCGCCATTCGCGCGACATCGAGGGCGTGCTCGGCTACAACTACGGTGGCAACGTGATCCACCGCGACGACCTGGTGCTGCTGTGATGCCTTCGACCGAGACCATCCCCATGACCGATATCCGAACCCTGGCCACGCAGTGCCGGGATGCCGCGCAGCACCTCGCGCAGTTGTCGTCTGCCGCCAAGGCGGCGTTGCTCGAGGCGATGGCGGCAGCGCTGGAAACCGACGCCGAGGCGATTCTGGCCGCCAATGCACGCGACCTCGCGGCGGCGACGGCGAAGGGCGTAGGCAGTGCGATGCTGGACCGTCTGGCGCTGGACCCGCGTCGGCTGGCCGGCATCGCCGCCGCGCTGCGTGAGGTGGCGGCCCTGCCGGACCCGGTTGGCGTGGTCACCCGCGACGACGTGCGCCCCAATGGCATCCGCGTGCAGAAGGTGCGCGTGCCGCTGGGGGTGATCGCGATGATCTACGAAGCACGCCCGAACGTCACCGCCGATGCGGCCGCGCTGTGCATCAAGGCGGGCAATGGCGTGATCCTGCGCGGCGGCTCCGAAGCGATCCACTCCAACACCGCCATCGCCGCCGCGCTCAAGCGCGCGCTGCGCGAGGCGGGGCTGCCCGACGCGGCCCTGACCCTGGTCGAGGACCTGCGCCGCGAGACCATGCTGGCGCTGCTGCAGCTCAACGACCTGGTGGACCTGGCGATCCCGCGCGGCGGCGAAGGGCTGATCCGCTTCGTGGCCGAACATGCGCGGGTGCCGGTGATCAAGCACTACAAGGGCGTCTGCCACCTGTACGTGGACCGTGCCGCCGATCTGCAGCGCGCGGTGGCGCTGTTGGTGGATGGCAAGTGCAGCCGGCCGTCGGCCTGCAATTCACTGGAAACGCTGCTGGTGCATGCCGATGTCGCCGGCGCGTTCCTGCCGTTGGCCGATGCTGCGCTGCGCGAGCGCGGTGTCGCGCTGCGTGCGGATGACCGTGCGCGTCAGTGGCTGGCCGATGCCGAACCGGCCACCGATGACGATTACGCCGCCGAGTACCTGGACCTGATCCTGGCCGTACGCGTGGTCGATGACCTCGACCAGGCGCTGGCGCATATCCAGCAGTACAGCTCGGACCATACCGAAGTGATCGCCACCGACGACACCGCCGCGGCCGAACGCTTCGTGCACGCGCTGCGCTCGGCGGTGGTGATGGTCAACGCCTCGTCGCGCTTCTCCGACGGCGGCGAACTCGGCCTGGGTGCGGAGATCGGTATTTCCACCACGCGCCTGCACGCCTACGGCCCGATGGGGCTGGAGGCGTTGACGGTCGAACGTTTCGTGGTGCGCGGCAACGGCCAGACGCGGGTATAGGGCGCGGTTACCGCGCCCGGTGCCTCACCACTGGTCTTCGAGCTTCTGCGGCTTGCAGGCAATCCACGAGGCCGTGAGCAGGACCAGCGCACACAGCGCCAGGAAGCCGAAGGGCAGGTGCCAGCCGCCGCTGACCGCATGCAGCCAGCCGAACAGGAACGGGCCGAGGCAGCTGAACGCGTAGCCGACGCCCTGCATGAACCCGGACAGCGCGGCCGAGCCGGCCGGCGTGCGGGTGCGCAGGTTGATCAGGGTCAGCGCCAGCGGGAAGGTGGAGGGGCCGATGCCCAGCAGCACCGCCCACAGCCAGGGTGCCTTCATCGGCGCGAACAGCAGCCCGGCAAAGGCGATCAGGAAGGCGGTGAAGCCGATCAGGACCAGCGGGAAGGGGTTGCGCAGGCGCACGGCCAGCGCCGGCATGGTCAGCGAGGGCAGCAGGCCGAGGGCGGCGAAGATGGCCACCATGATGCCGCCGAAACGCGGCGTGGCGCCGGCTTCCACCACGATGCGCGGCAGCCAGGTGAACATCGAGTAGGTCATCAGCGAGGTCATGCCGAACATCAGCGTCATGCCCCAGCCCAGCGGCGTCTTCCAGACCTTGCCGTGCGGCTGGGCGCCGGGGTCGTTGGCCGGCGCCAGCGGGTCCGGGTGCGGGCGGGTGCGGGCCAGCAGCAGCCAGGGCAGGGCGGCGGCCACCGCCAGCAGTGCCCAGATGCCCAGCGAGACGCGCCAGCCGGCCTGTTCGGCCAGGGGCACGGCGAGCAGCGCCGGCATCATGGTGCCGATCTGCAGCACGGTGATGTACAGCGTGCTGACGGTGCCGACGCGGTTGGCGAAGTAGCGCTTCACCAGCGGCGGCACCACCACGTTGCCGATGCCCATGCCGGCCAGTGCGACCACCGAACCGAACAGCAGGCTGCCCACGCCGCCGGCCATCGAGCGCAGCAGCAGGCCCACCGCGGCCAGCACCATTGCCAGCAGCGCGGTGCGCTCCAGGCCGATGCGGCGCGCCAGCATCGGCGTGGTGACGCCGAACAGCGCGAACGAGGCGGTCGGCAGCATGCCGAGCACGCCGGTCATGGTGGTGCCAAAGCCGAAGGTCTGGCCGAGCACGTCCAGCAGGGGCGTGACCGAGGTGACGGCGGTGCGCAGGTTCAGCGCAGCGAGCAGGATCGCGGTGAAGGCGAGCACGCGCCCGCGCAGCAGGGACGTGTCATGGGAAGGGGTATGGGGCATGGCGTGGATCTCTTGCAGGTGGCGCGATCACGGTGGGGGCCGGATGTGCGGAAACGCAGAATCCGGCGCGTCGCCGGATGCTGCGGGGATTCAATGGCAGGGATGGGGCGGAGCGCGCGCGCATCCCGAGGCCGGCATTGTACCTGCGCGGCCTCCTCCGGACGATTTCACGCCGGCGGTAGTGCCGGCCGCTGGCCGGCTGCTCTGGCGCCCGGCTCTCCCAAAGCCACCAGCGGATCATCGAAGGGCTGGCGGGGCTGGATGTGCGGGACTGAAGCAAACCATACGGACACAAAAAAGCCCGGAGGACTGTCGTCTTCCAGGCTTCAATGTGACCATCAACTGGTCGGGGAGACAGGATTCGAACCTGCGACCTCTACGTCCCGAACGTAGCGCTCTACCAGACTGAGCTACACCCCGTAAGGAGCCGCCTATTGTATCGATCCCACCCTTCGGCGGCAAGGGGGACCGTGAAACGCCTTCGGTGCCGTGTTGCAACGGCCCTTACAGAAAAGCCTGGAATGGATATTTCCAGGCTTCAATGCGACCACCGAAGTGGTCGGGGAGACAGGATTCGAACCTGCGACCTCTACGTCCCGAACGTAGCGCTCTACCAGACTGAGCTACACCCCGAAGGAGCCGACAAGGATACGGTGTGAAGACCGCGCCGGCAACCTTTTTTTAGCCTTCTTCGTGATCCGTACGACTCTGCTCGCGGGCTTCGAACCACATGCCGTTGAGAATGGCCACGACCGAAGCCAGCCCTGCACCAAGAATCCAAGCGAAGTACCACATTGTAGGTCTCCTAGAGCGCCACGGGGCGCATCAGTAAGCGTTGGGGTTGTCGCCCATTTCTTCGGCCGTCGTCTTGCCCTTCATCACGCGGTAGACCCAGGAGGTGTAGGCGATGATGATCGGCAGGAAGATGGCCGTGGCGATCAGCATGATCCCCAGGGTCAGGTGGCTGGACGAGCTGTCCCAGACGGTCAGGCTGGAGCCCGGCTGGCTGGAGGACGGCAGCAGGAACGGGAAGATCGCAAAGCCGACGGTCAGGATGATGCCGGCGATCGAGGCGCCCGAGGCCAGGAAGGCCAGGCCGCCACGGCGGGCCCGCAGCAGGACCGCGCTGGCCAGCGCACCGAGCAGGCCGAGGATCGGGAACACCACGGTGGCGGGCATGCTGCTGTAATTGCGCATCCAGCCACCGGCCAGGCTGCCCAGTTCAGCGGTCTTGAGCAGCGGGTTGGTCGGGCCATCGGTGACCACCTGCGAGGTGATCTGGTAGCCCGGCAGACCGAAGGCCACCCACACACCGGCCAGTGCAAACAGCACGAAGGTCAGCACCGCCGCGACGCTGCCGTAGCGGGCAGAGCGCTCGGCCACCGGGCCGTCGGTCTTGAGCACCAGCATGGCGGCACCGTGCGCGACCACCATCGCCACGCTGACCAGACCGGCCAGCAGCGCGAACGGGTTGAGCAGGCCGATCAGGGTGCCGGTGTAGAAGATGCGCATGCTGTCATCGAAGTGGAACGGCACGCCGACCAGCACGTTGCCCACCGCCACGCCGGCGATCAGTGCCGGCAGCAGGCCGCCGACGAACAGTGCACGGTCCCAGTTGTCGCGCCAGCGCTTGCTGGGCATCTTGCTGCGGTACTTGAAGGCCACCGGGCGCAGGATCAGCCCGAACAGCATCAGGAACACCGCCAGGTAGAAGCCGGAGAAGCTGACCGCGTACAGCGGCGGCCAGGCGGCGAAGATCGCGCCGCCACCGAGCACCAGCCATACCTGGTTGCCTTCCCACACCGGGCCGACGGTGTTGATCACCAGCCGGCGTTCGTCGTCGGTCCTGGCCACGAACGGCAGCAGCGTGCCAACGCCAAGGTCGAAACCGTCCATTACCGCCCAGGCGATCAGCAGGATGCCGAGCAGCAGCCACCAGATCACGCGGAGCGTGGTGTAATCGAGTCCAATGAATTCCATCTGGGTTCTCCTGCCTTACGCCTGACCGTGGGTCGGCGCAGCGGCATTGGGGGATAGGGACGTGGCTGCAGCCTGCAGCGACGGCAGGATGTCGTCCGGGCCCTTGCGGATCGCCTTCAGCATCAGCTTCACTTCGATGACCAGCAGCACCGTGTACAGCGCGGTGAACACCGCCAGCGTGGTCAGGATTTCATGCAGGGCCAGGCCCGAGGCGGCGTAGAAGGTCGGCAGCACGCCGTCCACCGCCCACGGCTGGCGGCCGTACTCGGCCACGAACCAACCGCATTCAATGGCGATCCACGGTGCCGGCAGCGACCACAGGGCGAGCTTGAGGAACCAGCGCTTGTCCTGGAAGTTGTGGCGGCACGAGAAGTAGAAGGCCACCGCGAAGAAGGCGATCAGGTAGAAGCCCAGCCCGGCCATGATGCGGAAGGTCCAGAACAGCGGGGCGACCCGCGGCACGGTATCCATCGCGGCCTTGGAGATTTCTTCCGGCGTGGCGTTGAGGATGTCCTCGCGATAGCGCTTGAGCAGCAGGCCGTGGCCCAGGTCCTGCCAATGGCGGTCGAACATTTCGCGCGCTTCGACGTCGTTCTTGTCCTTGCGCACGCGTTCCAGCGCACCGTAGGCCAGCTGACCACCGCGGACGCGATGCTCGGCACGGTCAACCAGTTCCAGGATGCCCGGGATCGGCTGGTTCAGCGACCGCGTGGCAATCAGGCCCATCAGGTACGGGATCTTCACCGCGTAGTCGTTCTGGTGGGTCTGCTGGTTGGGGATGCCGAAGGCGGTGAAGTCGGCCGGCGCACGCTCGGTTTCCCACATCGCTTCGATCGCGGCCAGCTTCATCTTCTGGTGTTCGCTGGCGGCGTAACCGCTCTCGTCACCGAGCACCACCACCGACAGCGAGGACAGCAGGCCGAAGGCCGCGGCCACCGCGAAGGAGCGGCGCGCCATGTCCTTGTGCTTGTTGCGCAGCAGGTACAGCGCGCTGATCGACATCACGAACACCGCACCGGTCACGTAGCCGGCGCTGACCGTATGCACGAACTTGGCCTGCGCCACCGGGTTGAACAGCACGGCGGCAAAGTCCACCACCTCCATGCGCATGGTTTCCGGATTGAAGATCGCGCCAGTCGGGTTCTGCATCCAGCCGTTGGCGATCAGGATCCACACCGCCGACAGGTTGGTGCCCAGGGCCATCAGCCAGGTCACGGTGAGGTGCTTGACCGGGGTCAGGCGCTTCCAGCCGAAGAAGAACAGACCGATGAAGGTTGCTTCCAGGAAGAACGCCATCAGGCCTTCGATCGCCAGCGGGGCGCCGAAGATATCGCCGACGTAGTGGCTGTAGTACGACCAGTTCATGCCGAACTGGAATTCCATCACGATGCCGGTGGCGACGCCGATGGCGAAGTTGATGCCGAACAGCGTGCCCCAGAACAGGGTCATCTGGCGCCAGACCTGCTTGCGGGTCATGACGTACACGCTCTCCATGATGGCCACCATGAAGGACAGGCCAAGCGTGAGCGGTACGAAAAGGAAGTGGTACATCGCGGTCAGAGCGAATTGCAGCCGCGACAGTTCTACGACTGTCTGATCAATCATGGCCTGGCTACCTCGTTGGGTTTTGCCGTTACAGGTGGCGGGAAGGGGGGTCTACGGGGTGAATTCTGTGACCGACAACTTCAATTAGCCTTGATTTAGATCAATGTACAAACGATCTGGCGAAGGAATCGTATGCACCCTGGCCGAGCCTGCGACCGCTTGCCGCACGAGCGACGTGCCAGCACCCTCTACAATCGACGGAAACCTCCTTGTGGCCGCCAGTGAACCGTTTTGAGCATACCCCCTGACGCCACCGTTGTTGAGACCGCGGCCCTGCGCCGGCAGCGCCTGCGCTGGCTGGGCGGGCTGGGCGTGGCCGCCCGCCGCCAGCAGCGGCTGGCCGCCCTGTGCATCTGCCTGTCCGGGGCGCTGCTGATCGGCCAGGCCGCCGCCATCGCCTGGCTGATCCAGGCCGTACTGGTCGACCACCGGCCGCTGGCCGAGGCCACCCCGGTCCTGCTTGGGCTGCTGGGGCTGCTGGCGGTACGGGCCGCGCTCGGCACCGCCACCCAGGCGGCCGCCGGCGATGTGGCCGACGCGGCGCGCCTGGCGCTGCGCGAGCGGGTCTACCGGCGGCTGCTCGGGCGGGGCCCGTTGTGGCTGCGGCAGCAGCGCACCGGCGAGATGGGCGAGCTGATGCTGGCCCATGCCGATGCCATCGAGAGTTACTACACCGGCTATCAGCCGGTCCGCATCGAGGTGGTGGTGGTGCCGCTGCTGATCGCCCTGGCCGTGGCCTGGGCCGACTGGGTGGTGGCGCTGATCCTGGTGTTCACCGCGCCGCTGGTGCCGTTCTTCATGATGCTGGTGGGGTGGGGCGCCGAAGCCGCCGGCCGCGCGCAGCTGGGCGAGCTGGCGCGCATGAGCGGCCACTTCGCCGACCGCATCAAGGGCCTGGGCCTGCTGCGCCTGTATGGCCGGGGCGAGGCCGAGCTGGCCGGGGTCGAGGCCGCCGCCGAAGGCGTGCGCGAGCGCACCATGAAGGTGCTGCGCATCGCCTTCCTGTCCTCCACCGTGCTGGAGTTCTTCGCGTCGGTCAGCGTGGCGATGGTCGCGCTGTATCTCGGTCTGAGTTATCTGGGCCTGATGTCGCTGCATGCGCAGGTGCCCACGCTGGGCATCGGCGTGTTCTGCCTGCTGCTGGCGCCGGAGTTCTACGCGCCGCTGCGGCGGCTGGCCGCGCACTACCACGACCGCGCCAACGCACTGGCGGCGGCCGCCGAGGTGGAGCGCCTGCTCGGCGAGCTGCCGGAAGACGTCACGGCCGACGCGCCGGCCGCCACCGCGCGCACGCCGGAGCTGCTGGAAGCAAACGCGCCGCCGGTGGTGGTGCGCGACCTCAGCCTGCGCCCGCTGGGCGCCCAGCACGACGTGGTGCAGCACCTGTCCTTCCACATCGAGGCGGGCCAGCGCGTGGCGCTGGTCGGGCCCAGCGGCAGCGGCAAGAGCACCCTGCTCGAAGCGCTGGCCGGCTGGCTGCCGCCGCAGTCGGGCAGCATCGTGCTGCGGCCGGGCCTGGAGATCGGCTACGCCGGCCAGCGCCCGTACCTGTTCCACGGCAGCATCGCCGACAACCTGCGGCTGGCCGATCCCGGTGCCACCGACGCGCATCTGCGTGCGGTCGCCGAGGCGGCGCAGGTGATGCGCTTCGCCGCCGCCCTGCCGCAGGGCCTGGATACCGTGATCGGCGAGCGTGGCTTTGGCCTGTCCGGTGGCGAGGCGCGGCGTATCGGCCTGGCCCGCCTGCTGCTGCGCGACCCGCAGCTGCTGCTGCTCGATGAACCCACCGCGTTCCTCGATCCGGAGACCGAGGCCGACCTGCTGCGCACCCTGGCCGCGTTCGCACGCGGCCGCAGCGTGGTCATCGCCACCCACAGCGAGGCCGCCATGCGCTGGGCCGACACGCGGCTGACCCTGACCGCCGGTGGCGCCCGGCACGCCTCGGAGCTGCCGGCATGAGCGCGCCCCGCATCGACACCCTGCGCGGCGTGTTCGCCCGCCACCGCGCCCGCCTGCTGCTCACCGTCCTGCTGCTGTGGACCACGATGCTGGCCGGCACCGCCCTGCTGGGGCTGTCCGGTGGTTTCCTCACCGCCGCCGCGCTGGCCGGTGCCGCCGGGCTGGGCAGTGGCTTCAACTTCTTCTCGCCCTCGGCCGGCATCCGCGGCCTGACAATGGCGCGCATCGTCTCGCGCTACTTTGAAAAGCTGGTCGGCCACGACGTCACCCTGCGCATCGCACGCGACCTGCGCGTGTGGTTCTTCCGCCGCGCGCTGCCGCTGGCGCCGGCGCGTCTGGCCGGCATCCGCACCGGTGAGCTGCTGGCGCGGCTGATGTCGGACATCGGCGAAGTCGACGGCCTGCTGGTGCGCGCGATCGGGCCGCTGCTCGCACTCGGCGGCATCTCGCTGGTGGGCGTGCTCTCAGCCGGCATCATCTACCCGCCGGCGGCCGCGCTGCTCGCGGTGCTGACGCTGCTGGTCGGCATCGGCGTGCCGTGGCTGACCGTGCGTGGCGCCGCCGGGCAGGAGCGCGATCGCGCGCTGCACCGGGCCCAGCTGCGTACCCAGGCGTTTGAAGGCCTGGAAGGCGCGGCCGACCTGACCGCCCTGCAGGCACGCGAGCACTGGAACCTGCGCGTGCTGGTCGCCGCCAAGCAGCTGCGCTCCCGCGACCGCCGCCGCCGCTGGCGCCTGCTCAGTGGCACCGCGCTGCACGGCCTGTGCGCGGCCGGCGGCCTGGTGGCCATGCTGTGGCTGGCCTTGCACGGCTTCGAGACCGGCGCCATCGACGCCGCACTCGCAGCCGCGCTGGTGTTTCTCACGGTGGCGCTGCTCGAACTATGGGCCGGCATCGGCCTGGCCTGGCAGTCCTGGCTGTCCGGCCGCGTCGCAGCGGTGCGTCTGAACGCCATCGTCGACCAGCCCCCGGGCGTGGACGAGCCGGCCGACCCGGTCGCGATTCCGCTCGAACCGGCCACCCTGGTGTTCGAGCGCGTCAGCTTCCGCTGGCCGGGCCAGTCGCGCGCACTGCTCGACGAGGTGCAGCTGCAGCTTCGCCCCGGCGAGCGCATCGCCATCCGCGGCGACAGCGGCAGCGGCAAGACCACCCTGTCGTCACTGCTGCTGCGGCTGTGGGATCCCGATGGCGGCTACGTGCGCTATGGCGGCATCGACATCCGCCACGTCGCGCAGGACCAGTGGCACCGCCAGATCGCCTGGCTGCCGCAGAACGCACCGGTGTTCGCCGGCACCGTCGCCGACAATCTGCGCTTGGGCGACCCCCAGGCCAGTGACGCGCGGCTGTGGCAAGTGCTGGCAGACGTGCGCCTGCAGACCTGGGCCGAACAGTTGGGGGGATTGTCTGCCTGGGTCGGCGAGAACGGGGCCACGATGTCGGCTGGTCAGGCGCGCCGTCTGGCGCTGGCCCGCGCGCTGCTGCGCGAGGCGCCGATTCTGCTGCTGGACGAGCCCACCGAAGGCCTGGACGTGGATACCGCGCAGGCACTGCTGCACGACATGGTGGCCGCGCTGGGGCAGCGCAGTCTGTTGATGATCACCCACGACGAACTGCCGGAAGGAATCGTGCACCGGAGTTATCGGCTGCGTGAGGGTGGGTTGGAGTAGGGCGGAAGGTTTGCTGACCAGGCGATGGGCTGCGGGCGTGTGGAAGGGTCCGGAAGAGTGGAGTGGTCTTCGTAGGTCGCTGGCCTGCGGTCATACAAACCCGCACGAACATCCTTATGGACTCAGTGCTACAGGAGGCACACCTCAGCGCAAGCCTCCGCGACCACTCGATGGAGGTTGATAGGTATGTCAAAAATAGACTGGGGGTTCCCCATCACAGGGAACAGAGTGGCAGAGGAAATGCTGAGCAAATTCAGTGCGAATGAAGTATGGGTAATATCTTATATGGATATACCCTCGGGAATTGGCGACTTCACAATTCTGGATGACATTCGAGAAAGAGTGGTGAACGGACCCGTAAAAGTGTCCTCGGCCGATTTGTGCAATGCACTTGCGGGTGCTCCGCAAGTGTGGGTGCTGGACATTCGGCTCTCATCCGATAGCACAGTGCAACTCTACATTGAAGATGGTGAGGTGTTTGAGATGAATTTGGGCCGGATGTAAGCCGCAGGTTCAACTACGATTTCCGGTGCCAGACACAGCAGAAAGCCCCGCCTTGGTTGGGGCTTTTTGATTGTGCGTTCTCGTAGCGAGCCATGCCCTTTTCCACAAGACGCTGCAGCTCCTGCAGCAGAGCCGGGTCCAAAGCATCGAAATTGAAGCAGGACGTTCCCTGCATGCGCTTCTTGGGGGTCTGCCTGGAACGGAACGCGATGGCGGAAGGGTGCGGCGTCCTTGCGGTTTCAGCCTGGCACGCGGGTGCTGGTCGCTGGCTGGCCCTGAGGGGCAGGACGACATGGTGGCCGCGCTGGGGCAGCGCAGCCTGCTGATGATCACCCACGACGAACTGCCGGAAGGAATCGTGCACCGGAGTTATCGGCTGCGTGAGAGTGGGTTGGAGTAGGGCGGAAGGTTTGCTGACCTGGCGATGGGCTGCGGGCGTGTGGAAATATCCTTCAGTGGTCAACTTTTTTGCCAGATAAGCCCGCGGCGATTGACAAGCCAGTCGGAAATCCGAGCCTGTGGGATCCGAATGGGCAGGCAGCAATACTGAAGAGGGTGTTTCTTCCAAGATTCTTTCCCGAAGAGATAGCCACGCGGCACAAGGCTGAGATCAATATTGTTCGCCTCTTGGGTCTGGCTGCTATGGCGATCTTTGCGGCAGTTCTTCTGCTGATCGCGTTGGGTAGTTTTGAGGGATAGCCAAAAAGCTATTGGAGCATCGCCCTTGTTCGATTGATTCGACGAAAGCAGGTGTGAGATGCAACAGCGGGGATGCTGCCCGATGGGGTTGTTGGCCGATGCCTGATACAGGCGCAATGATGATTCAGTTCATCAGAGCTTGCCTGCGCTCTCGTAGCGGGCCACACCGTGTTCCACAAGATGGCGTAATTCCTGCAGCAGAGCCAGATCCAGAGCATCGAAATTGAAGCAGGACTTTCCCTGCATGCGCTTCTTCAGTGCGGGGCTGATATCGCTCAGCAGCTCGGGGAAATCGTAGACCGGCATGAAGTGAACGACATGCTTGCGGCCAGAGGCCTTCACCGCCCCGAAGAACTGCGCCTTGCCCTTGGCGTCGAGGTGTTGGCAGTTTGCGTAGAAGTGGCCGTCTTCATCGTGCACGACGTCAAGCCTGCTCTGGTAGGGAATCAGCAGACTCCGCAGCGCAGCGAACAGATCGGGCTGCGTTTCCGCTGCGGTGCTGTTCGTAGTGGCGGCGGATTGGCGTTGCGTCTTCATGAGGTCTGCCCGGAACGGAACACGATGGCGGAAGGGTGCGGCGTCCTTGCGGTTTCAGCCTAGCACGCGGGTGTCGGACGACGGTTGGCCCTGGTCGGCAAGCGCGGGGACACCGTGCCGGCGCGGCAGGTGTGGCGATCGGTGCTGAAGAAAAAAACGCCGTGTGAGCATGCGTTTTACGACCTCTTCACGCCCTCTCCACGTCTTCCAACCAGAACTGAAAGCCTCTCGTGGCGCCAACAAAAAGGCAGCTATATTCCAGTCTCCCCAGACAAAGGAGGGACTGCAATGACCATGACCAAGCACCACCTGACGCTCGCCCGTACGCTCGGCGTGGCGATCATCGCCACTGTCGGCCTTGGCGGCTGTGCCACCTACAAAGACGAATTCGCCTCGATCAACTCACGCCTCGACCAGCTTGATGTGAAGGTGCAGGGCGCTGCCCAGAGCGCCGAGTCCGCCAACCAGTCCGCGCAGCAGGCCAACCAACGTCTGGATCAGATCGAAGGCCGCGTCCAGCAGCTCGAAAAGGCGCCCCGTCGCACGCCACGCGGCTGATCGCGCCCGCACACGTCGTGTGCAGGGTATGAAGTGGAACCGGTGGCCGATGTTGGCCACCGGTTTCGTTTAACCCCGTTGATGTCATTTTGAGGAACTGTCCCATCGTTACCTACTCATACGCAGCACGACGTGCACTCTGTAGCGCGCTCGTTGTGGCGCTGGCATTGGCAGGTGCCGGCGTTGCCAGTGCCAAGGATGCCGCCCCGCAACCGGTCGCCGCCGTCGATGAACTGCCGAAAGGCCAGGACGTCTCCGACACCGTGATCGAGCTCGCGGGGTGGGTGGTCGCCACCAAGGACAGCCAGGGCTATCCGTTCGCCATCATGGACAAGGCCGCAGCACAGATCCTGGTGTTCGACGGCGAGGGCCGGCTGCGCGGCGCGGCGCCGGGGCTGTTCGGCTCGGCGACCGGGGACCATACCGCCCCCGGTGTCGCCGGGCTCGCGCTGCGCGAAATTCCGGGTCGGGACCGCACCACGCCGGCAGGCCGCTTCGTAGGCGGTTACGGCCCGTCGATCGACGCCGGCCGCGTCCTGTGGGTGGATTACGAGTCCGCCGTTTCCATCCATCCCACCGCGACCGGCGTCCCGGCCGAGAAGCGGGTGGAACGCCTTGCGTCCGCCTCGCCGGACGACAACCGCGTTACGCATGGCTGCATCAACGTCTCGCCCGGGTTCTACGAACAGATCATCAGCGCTACGTTCCAGCGCGGTGGGGTGTTCTACATCCTCCCGGATGCCGATCCGATCGAAAAGACCTTCCCCGCATTCGCGAAGAGTCGCGCGGCATCACAGGACGAAGACGGAAAGCGCACGCGTTCCGCTGGCAGGTAAAAAGACGCGCCACCGCTGAAGCAGGCGGGGTGGCGAGGGCTACTTGTGATCTCCAGGGCATGCGTCGGGTTGGCAGGCCAGCGCCTCCCACACCCGGCCGCGCCGCTGCGCCGGGGTTGTCACCGCTTCTACCGCTCCCGCACCAAGGCGGTCCTGCAACTGCTGCAGATACAGGCTGCGCGGGATCACCAGTTGTGCCGGGCGCTCCACGATGCCCGCAGGCTCTTCCGGCGGGAACTTGCCCGGTACCGCATCCCCGATCTGACCCACGCTCCAGTTCATCGCATGCGGCGGCGCCTGCAGCACGTAGTGCGCGCTGCCGGTGTTCCAGAACATCTGCTGCGCGCCGGCCCAGCCGTGGCCGGACCCGCTGCGACGCCGGTTCTGTACCCGAAGCTGAGTGTCGCGGGTGTTGTCGTACAACGTGCCGGTGGCCCAGCGATGGTGCGGGCCGCTGTCGTTGTTGGCGTCGACGGCGAGGCAGTCCAGGAAAACGTTTGGCCCGGGCGTGAGCGCGCCGGTGACGACGCTGTGCCGGGCGTGCTCGGCATAGCAGCGTTGGGTCAGGTTGAAGGATGCGTTGCCTTCGTAGTTGTACGCGTAGCGGCGCATGCCCTCGGTCTGCCCATAGCGCGGGTCCAGATAAGCCAGATCCTGGAACGTGTTGAAGTGGGCGCCGTCGTGCGCGGTGATGCCGTGAGAGACATGGCGCAGCGTGACATTGCGCACCCATGAATCGCGCACCCCGTTGAAACGGATGGCCGTGTACGGCCCATTGTCGGGCGTACCCACAGCCGTGCCGGTGTCGGGGTTGCCTTCCAGGCGCAGGTCCTCGACGCCGACCTCGCCGATGCGCGGCACGGCGACGCGGTACACCGTACCGCCACCGAAGCGGCGCTCGATCGCATCCACCACCGGTGCGTCCAGCACCAGCGCGTCGCGGTCCACGGCGGCGACCACGCGCGCGTAGTCCATCGCGAAGCCGTCGGGCGTCCAGCCATAGCGGGCGGTATCGATCCCGTCGGCACCCAGCCAGGCGGCATTGGGCGTACGACGCAGAATGAGGGTGTCGCCCACGCGATACCCGGCGGTGGAGGCCAGCGGCACCCGCATCGCCCCCACCGGCACGTACGCGGCGCTGATGCGGGACGACGGCAGGCCGGCGGTGTCCATCAACCGGGAGGGCTCGCGGTTGCCCACCTCGATGATCCGACCCTGCCGGCCGGTGTAGGTCGAACGGATGACCGTGCCGTTGCTGCCGCGCCCTTCACCGCGCAGCACAACGCCGCCGCTGCGAATGACCAGCCCGTTCGAGACGGTGTAGTGCCCGCGCGTAAGCAGCACGACGCCGCGCACGCCGTGCGCATCGGGCGTGCGCGTGCTCACCGTGTCGATGGCCTGCTGGATGCGCGCGTGGTCGTCACCGCCAGGGGAGGGGGCAAGCACCACGCGGACGGGGAGCGAGGCGGGCGCGGGCAGCGCCACGCCACCGCCGCGGTAGCCGGCGCGCGAGAAGTCCGGAACGATATGCCGGGCCTGCGGGCCGCCGCGCTCGCGGTACATGCCGTAGCGCAACCGGCCATCGCTGCCTGGCGCGATCAGCGGCGCGTCTGCGGCAGTATCGATGGGATGGGTGAAGAATGCCGTGGAGCCGGGCACATCCGCGGCGTGCAGCACCGTGGGCGCGCACGCGGCGAAGGCGATCAAGGCAAGCGCGGCGATTCTGCGGGACGGCGGCAACGGGCGCATTCGGGTGGATTCATCCTTGAACGGGCAGGTACGGATGATAGCAACGCACTGCGGGGTGCCGGCGGGCGTCGCAGGGCCGATAGTGCGTCGGCTTGCCAGCGGGGCCCGGCAGCCCCAGGATCGAACCTGTCGTTTCCACTCTGACGCAGGAGGAGGCCTGTCGGGCCCTAACCCCATATGGAAAGTGCTGATCGCATAACGCTTGATGATCTGTCAGATGTTCGCAAGGCCGTATCGGTCATGCGTTCACGATCAATTCTTGCAGCCGCTGCGGGTGGACCCATCTTCAGTGCGCTCCTGGCCACGGCATGGCTTTGGCTGCACCCGGGCGGGGTGTCTGTGGCTGTCGTTCTCGCTGTTGTGAGCTACCTGCTGTTCGGCCTGCCTCTCCTGGTGCGCTGGATTCTGCACTGGCGCAGAATCCAGCAGCGCCTCACGGACGTCGAGGTGCGGGTCAACGCGGGTGAAACGGTGTACGGGTCGGAAGTACGGTTCCGGTAGCCCCTCATCCCCCTGCTTGTTGGACGGCCCCGGCCCCCCTATGATCGAGCCGCGTCAGGTAAGCGCCTGTCTACGCGGCTGTCTTGGCACGTCGTACAAGTGGCTTCTGGGTCTATCCATTGGAAGGGTTTCGCTCATGGCTGCTGTCATCCGCGTTTTGATGGTCCTCTCCGTTGCTCTTCTGTCGGGCGCGTTGCTTCTGCCCCTGGAACGCCCCGTGCACGTGGAGTTTTCATTGGATCAACCCCCTCCCATGTGGGTCTTCGGTGCGTTCGTGCTGCTGGTGGGCGTGGTAACTGGCGCCGCAGCATGGACAGGGCTCGTGCGGTTCAGGCGGTGGGGTCGACTGCTCGCCATCGTTGCCTCTGCCCTGATCGTCCTGGCGGCAGGGCTGCTGGCACAATCGCCACTGATGGGGCAGGTGAGTGGCCTTGGCATCGCGCTGTTTGCTGCCGCTGCGTCAGCGTGGCTGTGCGGTGTCGCCCTGTCCTATCACCCGCTTGTTGCGTCACGTTTCCGGGCCTGAGTGCTGTCAACCAATGCGTCGAAAGATTTTCCAGGATGTTGCCAACACGCTTTGCCACATGCTGGTCGGCTGGCGCATGGGCGATGATGTTGACGTCCTTGCAGCGCTTCCGGATGGCACGCTCTTCGTTGATGTCCTCGCCGGCACCGCCGACCACAGTGCGGCGGGAGCCGTCCACCTCCGTATCGCAGGCGAGTTGCAGGCATGGCTCCACCATCGCCTGAACGTCATCCAGATTCCCGTTCAGGCGCTGTCGTCGGCACAGGTGTCGGCCGATATCCGCACCGATCGCCTCGCTACCAACCGCAAACGGATCGTCTCGTTTGACGTCTCCGTGCGTTCGGTGATTTCCACCGACGAATGCCGGTACACCGGCAAGCTGCATGAAGTGCACCGCTGGCATTCGCGGGTGCCGACTAGCTGAGACGGGCCCGGGCAGGATGGCGCCCCGGCGTGAACCCGGGCGCACAGCGGTCTGCTTCCGGGTGACATCAGCGGTCTGGATTACCATCCATCCGGGCCGATCCGGTCCACAGGAACCCATCAGGGGGCGTCATGAAGCGCGTGGTTCTTGCAGTGATCACAAGTGCATTTCTAAGCGGATGCGCCACCGTCGACCAGAACACCACGTTCGATGGCAGCGATGGCAACGCATTCGTCCTGGTTGCCGCAGACAACGTGCCTGATCAGGGAGTGCGCAGCCACACCTTCGTCTTCAGCAGGGTTGACCTGCAGTCGTCGACCTTCCTGCCGGAATGGTTCTCCATTACCTTCGACGGCGGAGCGGGCACGTTCGTCGTCGACGAATTGAAGAAGCCAGAGGGCCTCGACACGACGCTGCGTTTCGGTGCGCGTTCGGTGGTGCCAGGCGACTACGCCTATGCGGCAAGGCGGGATCTGCAAGGCAATCTTCAGACGGAGCACTGCTACGCCGAGGGCGCGGGCGTGTTCCGCATCGTTGCGGGCAAGACCAACGTCATTTCGCTCGGAGATGTGCTCAACAACAGGGGCACCGATCCTGCGGTGGCACTGGATCAGGGCGCAACGGTCCTGACGGCGTATCCGAAGGTCAGCGCGCCGCTCGTGCAGGCGCGGCAAGTGGGCTCGATCACGTTCCCGTCGGCGAAGTCGCAGGGGTGGCAGGGGTGCCGGAACCGGAACGTCACGGCCTTGAAGGTCATTTCGGCAGCGCCGTAGTTCATCGCTGTTGGTGGATTCACCATGACCATGAGCACTGACGTTCTTCAGGAGTTGGCGTTGCAATGGCGGCAAGCGCGTGCTCTACACTGGCCCGCGGCGAGGGGAGCTGTGACCGCGATTTGAATTGCGGTTTCTCAGGGGTATCTGTAACGCCGATTCATCCAAGGGGAAAAACCATATGCGTCTGAAGTCGATTGGGGCGGCATTGTCGCTCGCATGCCTGTGCGCGGCATCCGCGCATGCGGAGACCGTTGCACCGCTCACCTTCGCGGATCGCCTGGCGCAGGCAGGGTCGCCGCTCACCGTGGGGCCGGAAGGCTTCTCGGGTCCGGGCGCCGCCATTCTGTCGGACGCTGTGGACGCCAGCCGGTACGTCCTCATCGGCGAGAGCCACTTTTCCCGCGAGATCCCCGCGTTCACCACAAACGTCTGCCGATTGATGGCGCCTGGCGGCCTGACCGCTATGGCAGTTGAGACCGGCCCGGAGGCTGCCAAGGCAGTCAACGCACGGATGAGAGCGCCGGACCGGGAACGGCAGATCGCTGACTTCCTGACCGCCTATCCTGACGTGATGGCGTTCCTCAACAGCCGCGCCGAAGGCCAGACAGTGGCCGACTGCGCCGCTGCCGCCGGACCGGCGTTCAAGTTGTGGGGGCTGGACCAGGAGTTCCTGGGGGTCAGCGGCTACCTGTTCGAACAGATGCTGGCATCCGGCCCCGGGCCGCTCGCCCGTGCCCAGATCGAGGCCTTGGCCCAACAGGAGCGGACCGCCGTGCAGGCCGCGCTCGCCTCCGGCTCGCCCACAGACCTGTTCCTGCTGAAGGCGACCGATGCGGCGCTGGATCCGGCGGGGGCCGCCATCGACCAGGACGGCGGCGACCGGGCAAAGGCGTTGTTCGCTGCCCTGCGCGAAACACGCGCCATCTATCAGGCGTCGCAGTCCGGTCGTGGCGATGCCAACGGACGCAGGGCGCGGCTGATGAAGCGGACGCTCGCGGCCCATCTCGCCGAAGTGCCGCAGGCGCGCGTGCTGATGAAGTTCGGCGCCTATCACCTCTACAAGGGCTACAACCCACTTGGTCAGCGCGACGTGGGTAATTTCGTCGCCGAGCTCGCGGACGGACAGAACGTGACGTCCCTGAACCTGATCGTCGGCGGCGCGAGAGGCACGGGCGCTGGCTACAACGGGGTTGGACGTCCGATGAAGGTGTACGACTTCGATGCGACCACGGGCAAGGACAGCGACTGGCGCAAGGAGGTGATGTTGGCCCGCCCCTCGGGCGCGGCACCGGACGACTGGATCCTGGTGGATCTGCGCCGTCTGCGCAGCAGGGATATGAAAGACCTGACGCCTGAATGGCGCGAGCTCATCCTCGGCTACGACTTCGCCGTTGTAGCGCCGGAGCTGTCTCCGTCCACCAAGCTCGGGGGGCATGACGCTCCGTAAGCAGCGGGTGGCAAGTGCACTCGGACCACTTCATTGCCCGCGCCGTCGGTGGAGACAGAACGATTCGTCGCCAGTGCCACGCTCTTGGCAATGGCGCGGGTCCGGTCAGAGATTTCTCCCCCATACGGTCTCAGCTCAAGGCAATTTTCTCGAAACTGAAATCCGGGTTTTCATTCCTCAAGCCGTGGGCGCTTCTGCACTTTGATCCGGTCGAGTACCCGATCACGAAGGAAGAAATCACGGCGTTCCAGACGGTCGCCCTGCGCAGCGGGGTGAGCTTCTGCTTTCTCTCCACGTGGGAGCAGCATCATGAAGACAAGGACTTGTTGACCATGTTCAGGTAGGGGCCGGCCAGACGTCGCGAGCGCCCACGTCGCCACGATTCATACCCCAAGGGTATTGCTGATATCCAGCGAATGCTCTGTTTCCACGCGTGTCTCCCCGGTAGCGTGGACCCGAATCCACCCGCCCATGCGCACCGCGCATCCGTCCCAGGGCACCTCTGGACCAGGGAGCTACCAGATGAAGAACGTCGTACAGGCCACCTTGCTGGCAATGGCACTCGGCCTGGCTGCAGGTAGCGCGTCCGCAGCGGACTACAGGCTCAACCCCTACACGCTCGTCTACGAGGGCGCGCTTACCCGCAACGTTGCGGGCGAGGTCAACATCCACCCGGTTTCCTACCTGCTGGATGGCCTCCGGATCGCAGCCAATGTCTACACGCCGGCCAACTACGATCCCGCCCGGGCGTACCCGGCCGTCGTGGTGGCTCATCCCAACGGCGGGGTGAAGGAGCAGGTTGCGGGACTGTACGCGCAGCGGCTGGCGGAACAGGGCTATATCACCATCACCGCCGATGCGGCCTATCAGGGCGCCAGCGGCGGCGAACCGCGCAGCGTGGACAAGCCGGCGCACCGGATCGACGACATCCACGGCATGGCCGACTTCATCGCCGGCTACCCGGGCGTGGACACCGCGCGCCTGGGCGTGCTGGGCCTCTGTGGCGGCGGTGGCTACTCACTGGCGGCGGCGCAGACCGACAAGCGGTTCAAGGCCGTGGCCACAATCAGCATGTTCAACTCGGGACGTGCACGCCGCAACGGCTATGCCGACTCTCAAGTGGACACCCTCCAACAGCGCCTGCAGCAGGCATCGCACGCGCGGGCGCAGGAAGCCGCCGGTGGGGACGTGCTGTACTCCGGCGACGCCAACC
The DNA here is from genome assembly GCF_049310345.1 of Stenotrophomonas sp. GZD-301. Classification (NCBI taxonomy): domain Bacteria; kingdom Pseudomonadati; phylum Pseudomonadota; class Gammaproteobacteria; order Lysobacterales; family Lysobacteraceae; genus Stenotrophomonas; species Stenotrophomonas sp. GZD-301. The sequence goes on from NZ_JBMOWY010000023.1 coordinate 38,028, forward strand.
TCACCGACGAGCAGATCGCCAGGCTTCCCTTCGATCTGTATCGGCAGGGCTATGCGTATTACTGGAAGACGCATGCCCACCCCAACTCAACGTTCCGCTACACCACCAGCAGTCTGCTGGACCTGATGCGTTGGGACGCCACCGACCAGATGGCGCTCATCAACCAGCCGCTGCTGATGATTGCCGGCAGCAAGGCTGACAGCCTGTACATGACCCAGGACGCTTTCGCCAAGGCGACCGGCACCACCGACAAGCAGCTGGTGCTGCTGGACGGCGCTACACATATCCAGACCTACTGGATGCCGAAGTACGTGGATGCCGCCGTCGCCTCGCTGACCACGTTCTACGGCCGGACGCTTGCGCAATGAGCGCGCCTCGTGGATCAACCGCGCAGACTGCGCTGCTGGGCGCGGCATTGAGCGTGGCGTCACCGTTCGCTGGCGCGGTCGAAACACCCACGCAGCAGATCACCCGAGCGGGAACGCAGTCGTCCATTACCGGTCCGGCAGCGACCTTCGTCGGTACCGTGCGGGTAGATCCGCTGTTCCCGGCGGACGAGGAGGTGCACGCCTCTTCGGCATACGTCAGCTTCGAGCCGGGTGCGCGCTCGGCCTGGCACACGCACCCGGCCGGTCAGCGACTGGTGGTTGTCTCCGGCGTTGGGCTGACCCAGGAGTGGGGTAAGCCGGTGCAGCGGATACATGCCGGGGATGTGGTGGTGTGTCCTGCCGGGGTCAAACATTGGCACGGCGCCGCGCCCCACAGCGCAATGACCCACCTTGCCGTGACCGGCGTGGCAGACGGCAGATCGGTGGCGTGGCTGGAGCAGGTGAGTGATGTCCAGTATCGCGAGGCGTCAGCAGGCATCGACGTCCCTGTTGCCGGGCCGCTTTCGGCGAGGCAGCAGGCGATCCCGCTGATTGCGGCCGCCGCCGCCAGCAGCGACATGCCCCAGCTCAGCGCCGCGTTGCATCGGGGACTGGATGCGGGCCTGACGCTGAGTGAGACCAAGGAAGTGCTCGTGCAGCTGTATGCCTATGCCGGCTTTCCGAAGAGCCTCAATGCACTGGGCGAGCTGATGGACGTGGTACGGGCGCGTGAGGCGCAGGGTATCGCCACTGCACCGGGGCGGTCTCCCACGGGGCAGGCTCCCGTGGGCGACGCGCTGCGTGCCGTGGGCACAGCCAACCAGACGCGGATCTCCGGCGGCCCGGTAACCGGACCTGTCATGGACTTTGCCCCCATCATCAACCAGTACCTGCAGACGCACCTGTTTGGCGACATATTCGAGCGCGACAACCTGGACTGGCAGAGCCGTGAACTGGCTACGGTGGGTGCGCTGGCAGCCATGCCCGGGGTGGAGTCCCAGCTGCGCTCGCACATGGCAGCCAGCCAGCGCGTGGGCCTCAGCCGCGCACAGTTGCAGCACCTGGCCCAGCTGCTGGCTCACAGCGGCAACGCGGCCGCATCAGCCCGCGCGGTGCAGGCACTGGAACAGACACCACCAGCCTCGCCATGACCGCAAGCCTCACGGAGACCGCAATGAGCAACCTGCCCACCAGTTCCCAACGCCGCTCTCTTCTGAAGGGCGCGGCCACCCTGGCGGCGCTGCCGCTGGCCGGCGCGCTGGCCACGTCCACGGCAAACGCTTCGCCCGCCGCTGCAGCGCCGAAGATGGATGACCGCCGCCTGCTCGGAAAACTGCAGGTGTCCAGCGTGGGGCTGGGCGTGCAGAACATGAGCCGCACCTACCAGACCACGATCCCCACGCGCACCGAGATGCACCGCATCATCCGTACCGCCTTTGATCGCGGCATGACCTTCTACGACGCAGCCGAGGCCTATGGCCCGCATGAGGTGGAGCGGATTCTGGGGGAAGGCGTTGCCCCGTTCCGCAACGAGGTCGTGATCGCCACCAAGTTCGGCTGGAACATCGACCTTGAAACGGGTGCGCGTGGGCCGGGGCTGATCAGCAGGCCGGCGCACCTCAAACTGGCGGTGGAAGGCATGCTCAAGCGCCTGCGCACCGATCGCATCGACCTGCTGTACCAGCACCGCGTGGACCCGCAGGTGCCGATCGAGGATGTGGCTGGCGCGATCCAGGATCTGATGGCCGAGGGCAAGGTGCTGCATTGGGGGCTGTGCGAGATGGGCCTGAAGACGCTTCGTCGTGCGCATGCAGCGCTACCGGTGACGGCCGTGCAGAGCGAGTACTCAATGCTCTGGCGCGGACCAGAGCAGGAGGTGCTCCCCTTGTGCGCGCAGCTGGGCATCGGTTTCGTGCCGTGGAGCCCGCTGGGCGTGGGCTTCCTGACCGGTGCGATCGATGGCCGGACGCGGTTTGCCGAGGGCGACATCCGCGCCATCGAAACGCGCTTCACCCCGCAGAACATCGAACACAACCTGGCCCTGGTGAAGCTGCTCACCGCCTGGGCCACGCGGAAGCAGGCCACACCCGCACGGATCGCCTTGGCATGGCTGATGGCGCAGCGGCCCTGGATCGTGCCGATTCCCGGCACAACCCAGATGGCACATCTGCTGGACAACCTGGGCGCGCGCGACGTGATCTTCAGCCCCGATGACCTCCAGGAGCTCAACGCGGCAGTTGCGGCAGTAGCGGTGCAGGGCGAGCGCCTTCCGCCGGCGGTGCAGGTCTACAGCGGCGTCGAGGCGCCTCTGCGTTAGCGCTCACCCGCGATAGCGCAGCGCATCGCGCAACACGATGAAGGCTGGCGACGACTGCCGACGGCTGGGGTAATACAGGTGATAGCCAGGGAAGGAGGGGCACCAGTCCTGCAGCACATGAACCAGTGTGCCTGCCTGTACATGGGGGCGCACCAGGTCTTCGGGCATGTACGCCAGCCCCAGCCCCACCAGCGCTGCGCCCAGGCGCAGGGCGATGTTGTTGAACACCAGTTGGCCTTCCACCCGCACCTTCAGCTCCTGGCCCTTCTTCTCGAACTCCCACGCGAAGATGCCACCGTGAGTCGGCAGGCGGATGGTGATGCAGTTGTGCCGGGTGAGATCGTGCGGGGACTTCGGCTTCGGATGCTGCCTGAAATACGCAGGCGATCCGACGACCGCCATGCGCAGGTCCGGCCCGACGCGCACGGCGATCATATCCTTGGCGACCTGCTCACCCATGCGGATACCGGCGTCGAAGCCCTCGGCCACGATGTCGGTCAACCCGTAATCGACGATCACCTCGATGTTCAGGTCGGGGTGGGCGGGCAGCAGCCTGCCCAGTACCGGCTGCATCACGGTGAGCGCGGCATGCTCGCCTGCCGTGATGCGAAGGCGCCCGGCGGGCGTGTCGCGGTATGCGTTGAGCTGGGCCAGCTCCGCGTCGATTTCCTCGAAGCGCGGCGCGATCACCCGCAGCAGCTGCTCTCCGGCCTCGGTGGGCGAAACGCTGCGGGTGGTCCGGGCAAGCAGGCGCACGCCCAGGCGCTCTTCCAGCTGGCGCATGGATCGGCTGAGGGCAGGCTGGGAGATGCCCAACTGAGCGGCGGCACGGGTAAAACTACGCTCACGCGCCACCAGGGCGAACATGGCCAGTTGGTCGTAGTTCTCAACGCTCATTGATGCGCACCGGATATAAGCGATATTCGATTATGCCTCTGCAAGAATGTGTTGTGGGGGCGTAGATTGGCGCCATGACGATCCCAACCCCCAATCACGGTCGCCGGGCCGTTGTTGCCGCCCTGGCCTCGCTGCCGCTGGGATGTTCCGCGTCGGGTCCGCACGAAGGCACGTCTGCCGGTCCATCGAACACGCGCACGTTGGTGGCCTGGTTCTCGCGTTCGGGCAACACCCGGGTCGTCGCCGGGCTCATTCACCGCAGCATGCCCAGCGACCTGTTCGAGATACAGCCTGCCGTTGACTACCCGGCGGACTACCTGGAAACGGTGGCCCGGGCGCGGCAGGAGCGGGACGGGGGCGTTGAGCCTGCGTTGCGCACGTCCATCACCGGTATTGACCGGTATGACACCGTGTATCTGGGATTTCCCATCTGGGGAGAGACCACGCCGCCGATCATCCGATCGCTGTTGTCGCAGCACGACATGCGTGGCAAGGCCATTGTGCCGTTCATCACCCACGGCGGCTACGGCGTGGGCAGCAGCCTGAGCGTGCTCGCCAGCCACGCACCCAACGCACGCATCCTGGATGCTTTCGTGATGGAGGCCGACCAGGAACGCAGAATCATGGAGCGCGTCAAAGCCTGGTTGGCCCCGCCGCCCACTCCCTGATGAGAATTCGATCATGAAGACACGTACCCTGGGACAAGGCCTTGACGTTTCCGCCCTCGGCCTGGGCTGCATGGGCATGAGCTCGGCCTACGGTCCGGCGGCAGACAAGCAGGCGATGATCGCGCTGATCCGCGCGGCGGTGGAGCGTGGGATCACTCACTTCGATACAGCCGAAGCCTATGGTCCCTTTGCCAACGAAGCGCTGGTGGGGGAGGCGTTGGCACCCGTGCGCGACCAGGTCGTGATCGCCACCAAGTTCGGTTTTGACATCGACCCGGTGACCGGCGCCCGCGGCCCGGGCACCAACAGCCAACCTGCACACATCAGGGCAGCCGTCGACGCCAGCCTGAAGCGGCTGCGTACCGAACGCATTGACCTGCTGTACCAGCATCGCGTGGACCCGGCAGTGCCAATTGAAGAGGTTGCCGGCACAGTGAAGGCACTCATTGCAGAAGGCAAAGTTGCGCACTTCGGCTTGTCCGAAGCCGGTGTGCAGACGATCCGCAGGGCGCATGCCGTGCAGCCGCTGACGGCTGTGCAGAGCGAGTACTCGCTGTTCTGGCGCGAGCCGGAGAACGCGCTTCTTCCGTTGCTGGAAGAGCTGAGCATTGGCTTCGTACCCTTCAGTCCACTGGGCGCGGGATTCCTGACTGGGAAGATCGACGAGCACACGCAGTTCGATGCAACGGATTTCCGCAATGCGGTGCCTCGCTTCTCTGTTGAATCGCGCCGGGCCAACATGGCATTGGTGGACGTGGTAAAGGCAATGGCCGCAGAGAAGGGCGCCACGCCGGCCCAGGTTGCGCTGGCCTGGCTGCTGGCGCAGAAGCCGTGGATCTCACCGATTCCGGGTACGACCAAGCGTCATCGGTTGGATGAGAATCTGGGCGCGGTGGATCTGGTGCTGGATGAGGGCGACCTGGCCCGCATCAATGAAGAAGTGGCCCAGATCCGTGTCAGCGGCGCACGCTTGCCGGAGGCCGCCTTGAAGATGACCGGCAAGTAGGCGGTTGCAGGGCGGGTGGCGGCTCGGCGGGTCTGCGCTTCCACCCGAGAGCCGACAACTCCGCCGCCTTTTGGTTTGGATTGGATCAGCTGTTCGATGTCCGCTATTGGCCGGAAGCGGACCTTATCTGGTGACCATACGACCACGTGTGGCAGCGGCCTTAACCGCGCTGCCACCGTCCATCGCCAGTATGAAAGCTCCAAATCACCCTCCGCCAACGGAAACTCGTTGTGCCTGACGCTCCAAGCGCCCGAAGGCCCTCTGGCACGGAACTGATCAAGCACAAACGGCAACCCTTCGCTGCTCATGATCCCGGGTCCCGTGGTCACCTGGAAGTGCAGGTGGGGCCACCGCGCATCGCCTGAGTTGCCGATCCTTGCGAGCGGCTCGCCGCGCCGGACGCGCTGACCAGCTTTGACCGTGACACTTCCAGGTTGCAAGTGTGCGTAGTGCGCAAACTGACCACCACCCACGTCCAGCACCACGGTGTTACCTGCCAATGAGGCCATGCTCAATGGCACTGCAGGGGTGAACCCGGCGGGGGTTTTGGGGATGTTGTCCGGGAACCCGTCCCTGGCCTGAATGACCGTGGCATCCGCAACGGCGAACACGGGTTGCCCGTAGGCGTGATAGCTGCGGACGTCCAACGGGTCGCCCTTAAGAAATTCGCCATCGATGCGGCGTTTCCAGTCCATGGAATACCGGCGTGAGATCTGTGCGCTTCCCCCTGCTACCAACACCCCCGGCCGGTGGTGACGATCAAGGGCCAAGCCGTTGTCGGCCAGCCAGTGAGTGCCACGCACGGGACCGGACAGCGTCTTCACTACATCATGTCGTGTGCCCATCACGGGACCTTGGGCCACTGCGCCATCCAGCACGATCGCATGCAGCAATCGGTCTGGCACGTTCAGCCCTTCTTTGAAGGCAACGCAGAGGAATACCGCGATTGAGCGGCCCGCCTCCAATGCATGCGTGGAGTCGATCGAGCCGCCCCCGACAAGGCGCATCTGGTCACGCAGGGCGTCTCCGGAAATGCGGAGCAACACGTCAGTGCCTTCGACACTGGGCGCTAGAATGTCCACTGCGTTGACGTGCAATGCAGTTTCGGCGTGATTTCGCAGCTGCAGCTCGTACACAAGGTACTGGTAGCCGCCTGCACTGAAGACGCTGGGTTCGAACGGCGTACGGACCTCAAGCTGGACCGGGGGAAACGCGCCCTCGTCGGTGTCTGGTGCGCGTGCCACCTCCACAGCGTGTTGGGTTGCCTGGCAACCGGTTGGAAGTGGAAGTTCCTCAACGGCCGATGCAAACAATGGCATGGCGGCACTGAGACCGGCAAGCAGACGGAGGCGACGCATAGTGGGTATGACCACGAGGTGTCCTGAAGGGGGGCGGGACGCCTGAAGGCCTCCCTGATCCGGGGACGATAACGTAGCTGAGGCTCACCGGCAGATGCGGACATCAACGCGGCGGATCGAGACAGGTTAGAGGGAGCCGAACCGTGCCCGGTACTCGCCTGGCGTCACGCTGAGGTGGCGGACAAAGGCGCGCCGCAGTGCGTCGACAGATCCGAACCCACACTCACCGGCCACCCACTGAATGTCTTTGCGCGTGCTTTCCAGTAGTGGCTTAGCTGCTTCGATCCGCAGTTGCTCGACGTACTTCTGGGGCGTGAGCAGGAACGCTTTGACGAAACGGCGGTTGAATTGCCTGGGGCTCATGTGGAGGCGTTCCGAGAGCTCGTCCACACTCAAGCGCAGATGCAGGTTGTCCCGCATCCATTGCTCCAGTTGCTGGAACTGGTCAGGCAGATCCAGCGACTGCAGTTGGCGACTGAACTGGCTTTGCCCGCCAGAGCGCTTGTTGGCCATTACCATCCGCTTCGCCACTTTGAGCGCGAGCGACGCCCCATGATCCTCTGCGACCATGGCCAGGGCCATGTCCATTCCTGCGGTGATTCCAGCAGAGGCCCACACGTGGCCGTCGTGGGTATAGATGGCGTCGGCCTGCACGCGCACTTTGGGATAGCGTTCGCGCAGTTCGCGTACATCGCTCCAGTGGGTCGTGGCCTCGCGGCCATCCAGCAACCCGGCTTCGGCCAGTAGGAGTGCGCCGCTACACACCGAGGCTACCCGCCGCACACGCGCTCCGGCCTTGCCCAGCCAGGCGACCAGCGTCCGGTCAGCCCTGGCAAGATCCAGCGAGTTTCCCATCCCGCCGCACACCAGCAGCGTGTCGGTGTCGTCCGGCATGTCTGCACACGGCAGATCAGGTAGCAGGCGAATGCCCGAAGACATCACCACAGGGCTCGTGTCCACAGCGAGCAGCTTTACCGCGTACAGCGGCCTACTGCCGTTGCGGTCTTCATCGGCCTGGCGGCTGGCCAGTGCGAACACCTCCACAGGTCCACTGATATCCAGCGACTGGGCGCCAGGGTAGGTCAGCATGCAGATGGTGCGAGTAGGGGCCTTCACCATGGCTGGCTGTCCTTCAGAGTTGCAGTACGGCAAGCAGCATATCCCCAGTCCAAGCAGAAGAGTCAGGAAGGTCTGCTTCTGGCCGGTAGCGGAAAAAGGACAAGGCGGACACAGAGAATCTCCTCAGTTCTCTGAAGCGTACTTCCGGTAGTCGTCACTGATTCGGCAGGAGAGGGATACAAGCCCTTTCACATACGGCAGGCGCGATGATTCGTAGATCGACAGCGCTCTGACTACGGCATTCTCCTCATCCCCCAGGTCAGCCAGCGCCTGTGCCAACGCCCCAGCGTCTTCCACACCGGTCAGGTAGCCTCGCCCTGTCATAGGTGAGACCGTATGTGCGGCGTCGCCGATGAGGGCGATCCTGCCGCGAGCCAAGCGCTCTGGCCGGTACTCCGCGATGGGTGCTCCGCTCAGCAGGTTCTCACCTGCTATACCTGCCTCGACAGCTTCTGCCCAGATCGCGGGCCATACCGATGGAATCGCTTCAAGCAGTGTTTTTCGGACGGACGCGTCAATCATTCCCCGCGGTAGGGTTCCCACGATGCTTCCGCTTCCAGTCAGGCAGCCCGTGCTCCGCAGCAGTACCTCCTGGTGTGCATCGAACCACGCGAAGGTGATCTGCCTGCTCCCTGGCTCTAGCGACCCATCGCGTCCCGGTAGTACCGCCGCCACAAGCCGATAGCCGGCAACGAACTCAATCCAGAGTCCACCGTTGGAGGGCCACGCGACCGGCTGCGAAAGCAGGCGCTCATCAACAAGTCCGCGCCATACCAGGTAGCCAGCGTACTGTGCGTAGGGGGCCTCTGGCGAGACAGCTCTGCGTATCAAGCTCCGGTAACCGTCAGCGCCGATGATCGCGCGGCCAGCACGGGTGCTGCCGTCCTCCAGTGTGACAAACGGGCGACTCTGCTCGTCGTTCACCGCCGACACGCTCATACCTTCCTCAATGCTGATACCTGAGGTGCGTGAAGCTCGATCATGCAGCCAGCGGTAAAGAGCATTCCATGTGGTCAGGTCGCGGTAGGCCGGTACCACCGGCAAGGCGGGCGCATGGCGTGGATCGAAGCCGGTCACTGCCCTCACTGCGTTGAGGTCAACGCTCAGACTGTCGCCACCCTGCACGTGCCCGGTGGAACGTTCGATGATGCGTACGCGCATGCCACGCGTGGCGCATGCCAAGGCGAAGGTCAGACCTGCCAACGAACCGCCGATGACCAGGATCTCAGACTGCTCGGTTTGCATGCTGCTTGAATCCACCGCGGGCGATAGTCATAAGTTTGCGGACAACGGGTCGGGGCGCATGGCACCCCGACCGCCATCTGCCATGAATCAGGCAATGCCGGCACCCATCGCCGGGAACACATCGCTGAACAGCAAGCCGATCAACTGCTGGCCATTGGGCGTGGACCAGTCCTGGGCAATCTCGGCCATCAGGGTGTTGGTAGTGGTCAGCACGACGCCTGCATCGTGCATGCGCTGGCGGGAGAGTTCTTCGGACAGGTCGCTCGGCGAGCCGGACGCATCCATCACAGCCTGCACAGCAAAGCCTTCCAGCGCAGCATCAATGGACGGGAAGATCAGGCACACATCGGTGGTGACGCCGGCCATGATGAGGTTCTTGCGACCGGTTGCGATCACTGCATCGCGGAACTCCGGATAAGCCCAGGCGTTGACCACGCCCGGACGCTTTACGCGGGCGTCGTGCGCTTCGGGAAGGATCTCGGCAATCTCCGGCAGGATCGGGCCCTGTGCGTTGTCTTCCTGGCTTGAGGTGATGACGGTGGGCAGGTTGAGAATTTTCGCCATCTTGGCCAGCGCAATCGACTGCTTGGCGGCCAATGTGGTGTCGATGTTCTTGATCAGCTGCATGGTGCCAACCTGGTGGTCGATCAGCAGCAGGGCGGTGTTCTCGGCAGTAAAGCGTTGCTGTTTCATGGTGATGCTCCTCGGGGTGGATTAATGCAGTGGGAAGGGATGGCCGCTGAAAAGCACCACCTGGGCAGCGCCCTCGTGGGCGGAGAGAACAAGCGAGCGCGGTGCGTCGTGCTCGGCAAAAACAGGGACGCTGAGATCATCCGGGGCAAACCTGTGGCCCTGGATACTGACGGCACCCTGGATGGGCATCGCGAACATGGCGACACCTGCCGCCAAGGGGATTTCGATGCTGGAACCCGATTCCAGGGTTATGTCCAGCAGGGTCACATCGGTGGGCGGAATCAATGGAGACTGTTGGCTTCCGTAGCGGCCCACCGGAACACGGACCTGCACCCCTGGATGATGGATCACCGGTACCGCATCGGGTTCAATTGTTAGCGGGAAGGGAGAGATGTGCCGCTTGGACTCAGGCAGTGCCACGAAGATCTGCAGGCCATGCACCGACTTGCCCGGTTCGGCTGGGACTTCTTCATGGACCACGCCACTACCGGCCGTTGTCCAGTGCAGGCCGCCCGGGCGAATCAGATTCGTGGTGCCGATCGAATCGCGGTTGGACATGCCGGTCTCCGAATCCTGCAGCAGGTAAGAGACTGCTGACATGGCAGCATGAGAGTGGGGCGGGAAGGTCGGCCCGCTCATCCAATAGTGGTCCACGCCGAGAAACGGGGAGATTGAAACTGCCTGGCCACGCAGGCCGTCGGCGCGGAAGTGGGCGCCGTTGCCGGCACGGTGAACCGGGGCGTGGGAAAAACCAAGGTTGGAAGGGTGAGCCATCGAGGTGCTCCGTCGTTGCGATGGAGGAATCTTCCTCGTCTCCGCACGCGGGATAAAGATGGCTAATTGGATAAGATTGCTGCGCCCGTGGGGCAATCGGGTGGCGGCTACGGAGAGTGTGACCGAGCTGATAGGGCTGCCAGCCCTGTCAGCGCGCCGAAGCCGCGCGCGGGACCCGCCGCTTCACGCGCGTGCTGCTTTACCCGCCACCGCGCGGCATGCTGCCTTCGGTGCGAAGTCTGATCGACCATCTGGTACTACACCTGCCGGCAAGCATTCAACAGCGCAGCGTGCAGGTCTAGCCGATTGCTGCATCACATGCCGGCGGTGGCCTGAGTCGTTGTGGCGGAAAGCCGGTCACGAAGGAACTCGATGAATCGCTGGGTTTTCGCGGGCAGCAGTCGTGTCTCGGTCATTGCGTATGCCGTAAGCGGGACGCCTTTCCAGTTCGGCAGAACACGTTGCAACCTGCCCGATGCCACATCCTCTTCGACCGCTTTGGGAGGCATCAGGATGATCCCCAACCCCAGTCCACCCAGTCGACGCATCATGCCGATGCTGTTGACGGTGAAGCGGCCCCCAACCGGTACTTTCCGCTTCTCCTTGCCATTTTGAAGCGTCCACTCACCATCGCGCTGCATATGGAAGCACTGGTGCGCGGTCAGATCCTGGGGATGCTTGGGTTCGCCTGCTTCGGACAAATACCCGGGTGCGGCGTACAGTTCCGCCGAGAAGCTGGCGATCGCGCGCGCTATGAGGCTCGAGTTCTCCGACTCTCCGATGCGAATGGCCACGTCGAACGGTTCGGTGAACAGATCGACCCGGCGCGGCGTCAAGTCAAACTCAAAGCTGATGCCGGGATAGGCGCGGGCAAAATCTGCGATGTGCTCAGCCAGGTACATCGCTGCGAAGTCTACCGGCATCGACACACGCAGGACTCCAGCGGGTTGGGCAAGCATGTTGCCAAGCTGCTCGTGCGCCAGCCTTGCCTCTTCGACGATGTGTTTGCAACGCTCGTAGTACAGATGGCCGGCTTCAGTCAGTTCCAGCTTGCGCGTGGTCCGGTGCATCAGCCGCAGGCCAATCGCCTTTTCCAGTCCACTGATCCGGCGCGAAATGGTTGAGTTGGGGATGCCCGTGATCTCCGCCGCGCGGCGAAAGCTCATCACCTTTACGACCTCGACAAACAGCGCCATGTCGTTCAACAGTTCCATGATTGCGTCACCTATGGAGCAATATTTTCCAGATTACCAGCTTTATCCCGTGAGCGGAATTCTTCAGGATGGTGACCTTCTCCCAGATGCGTGCCGCTCCGCGGCCAGGAATTGCACATGAGCGCCTTGTTTACCGAAGTCCAAGTGGGTCGCTACACCCTTCCCAACCGCATGGTCATGGCCCCCATGACTCGTTCTCGGGCGAATGATGCCGGCGTACCCGAAGACGTGGTGGCCACCTATTACGAGCAGCGTGCCAGCGCGGGCCTCATCATCAGTGAAGGCGTCTTTCCCTCCGCGTTGGGTAAGGGCTACGTCCGTACCCCCGGTATCGAAACCGCTGCGCAGGTCGCCGCGTGGAAACGCGTGACATCCGCCGTGCACGTACGGGGCGGTCGCATCTTCATGCAGATCATGCATACCGGCCGTGTTTCCCACCCGCTGCTCCTCCCTGAAGGCGCACAGCCGGTGGCTCCGTCGGCCATCAAAGCCAGCGGCCAGACCTGGACCCAGGAAGGCCAGAGAGATTTTGTGGTGCCCCATGAACTGAGCACTGCCGAGGTGAAAGAAGTCATTGAAAGCTACCGCCTTGCCACCCGGCGGGCGCTGGAAGCCGGATTCGATGGCGTCGAACTGCACGGCGCCAGCGGGTACCTGCCGGAACAGTTCCTTTCTTCGTCCACCAACCAGCGCACGGACGAGTACGGCGGTAGTCTGGCCAATCGCGCACGGTTCGTACTCGAGGTGCTGCAGGCGATGGCCGAAGAAGCAGGCTCTGATCGTGTGGGTCTGAAGATCTCGCCCGAGATGAACTTCAACGACATCAGCGACGCAGACCCGGTTGAAACCTACAGCTATCTGGTCGACGTGTTGAAGCCGCTCAAGTTGGCGTACCTGCACGTAGCGTTGTTCGGCAGCGTCACGGACTACCACGCTCTGCTGCGCCCGCGCTTCACCGGTGCATATCTGCTCGGCAGCGGGCTGGACAAGGCGACCGCGGAAAGTGTGTTGCAGGAGGGTCGGGCAGACGCTGCGGTGTTTGGAAGCAGCTTCATCGCAAACCCGGATCTGCCGGCTCGCCTGCTCGCTGACGCGCCGCTCAACGCGCCGGACAAGAGCACGTTCTACTCTGGTGGCGCCGCCGGACTCGTCGACTACCCCGCACTGGAAACAGCTTGACTGGCTTTGATTCGATCCAGCGCCATGCTGGGTGCATCATGCAAAGCAACCATCCAGGCCGCCTTGAAGGCAAGCGTGTTCTCATCACCGGAACCAGCGGTGGGCAGGGGCGGTGGCACAGCGTCTGCTCGCTCAGCAGGGAGCAACTGTAGTCGGCTGTCGTTACTGTGTCCGCTTCTGGCCCGTAGCCGACGCGCGGCTGGCGCAGGTGATCACGGGTGTCAATCAGGGCGATCAAGCGAAGGCATCAACGCTCCAGTATCTCCACCACCACCTTGCCCTTGGCCCGCCCGCTCTCCACATGGGCCAGCGCGCCTGGGATCTCCTGGAAAGGGAAGACCCGGTCGATAACCGGGCGGATGGCCCCGGACTCCACCAGCGAGGTGATCTCGGCCAACTGCTGTCCGCTGGCCTGCATGAACACGAACGTGTACGTCACTCCCTTCTGCTTGGCCTTGCTGCGGATGCCACGGCTGAGCAGGCGCAGCACCTGCTTCAGCGGCCAGGCAAGCCTGCGCGCGGCCGCAAAGGCGGGAGTGGGCGGCCCGGAGATGGAGATGAGATGCCCGCCCGGCTTGAGGATCTGCAGCGAACGGGTCAGTTCATTCTTGCCCAGGCTGTTGAGCACCACGTCGTAGTCACGCAGTTCCGTCGCGAAATCCTGCTGTTTGTAATCGATGACGACATCTGCGCCCAATGCCTTCACCCACCCGACATTGGCCGTACTGGTGGTGGTGGCAACGAAGGAGCCCAGATATTTGGCCAGCTGGATCGCTACGGTCCCGACGCCCCCGGAGCCGGCCTGGATGAAGACCTTCTGACCGGGTTTGAGCTGGGCCGATTCGACCAGCGCCTGCCATGCGGTCAGCGCGACCAGCGGCAGCGAGGCGGCCTCCATCATGGTCAGGTTGCCGGGCTTGAGGGCAACAGAGGATGCGTTGACCGCGATGAACTCGGCGAAGGTGCCGATGCGATCATCATCGGGACGCGCGTACACCTCATCGCCCGGCTTGAAGTGGTGCACCCCGGCGCCGACCTTCACCACCGTGCCGGCCAGGTCGTTGCCCAGCACCAGCGGCAGGCGATAGGGCAGGATCAGCTTGAACTCGCCGGTGCGGATCTTGGTGTCCAGCGCATTGACGCTGGCCGCGTGCACGCGGATGAGGACATCGTCATCCCGCAGCGTAGGCTGCGGGGCGTCACCGATGCGGCCAGTCACCTTCTTGCCATAGCGGTCGATGAGGAAGGCTTTCATGGGCGGTGTGTCTCTGGTTGAGGAATGCCGTCGGGCTGCGGGGCAGGGGTCGTGGCGTACCTGTGGGGCCTGGGCTTCACTCGGCGGGGCGATAGCGTTCCGCCGCCTGCGCCTGCCGGATGTCCGAGAGAAGGCCCTGGCGGGAGGCGTCCAGCGTGTTCCAGCGTTCGGCCACATGCAGCGGTGGAATGGTGACGGTCTCGCGACGATCGAAGCCGACCAGGGCGGCATCGACCAGCTCGCCGACATCCATCACTTCCGTCAACGTGTTGATGTCGATGCCGGCACGCTCCCAGATCTCGGTACGCGTAGCGGCGGGCAACACAGCCTGCACATAGACGCCCCTGGGCGTCAGCTCCAGGCTCAGTCCCTGCGACAGGAACAGCACGAAGGCTTTGGACGCACCGTAGACGGACATCCCGAATTCCGGCGCCAGCCCAACCACCGAACCGATGTTGATGATCGCGCCTTCGCCGGCGTTGGCCAGGCGCGGTGCAACCGCAGCGGCCAGGCGGGTCAGGGCAATGGTGTTCAGCGTGACCAGCTGTTCGATGCTGTCGGCCGATTGCTCGGTAAAGCCGCCGGATTGGGCAATGCCGGCGTTGTTGATCAGGATGCCGATGCGGGCATCGTCACGCAGGCGGGTTTCAATGGTGGCCAGGTCACTGCGCTGGGTGAGGTCGGCCGGAAGTACGTCGATGGCAACGCCGGTCTCGTGGCGCAGGCGCTCGGCCAGTGCGTCCAGCCGCGCCTTGTCGCGCGCGACGAGCACCAGATCGTGACCGCGGCGAGCAAAACGTTCGGCGTATACGCTACCGATGCCGCTGGAGGCGCCGGTGATGAGGACAGCAGGAAGCAGGCTCATGGTATGTCTCTTGAAATGCAGTGGGTAATCGGAGGGCAGCGCGATGGCGATGGCGATCGCGACGGCGTTACTGCGGCAGCGTGTCGGTCAGGACGGGGTAGTCGGTGTAGCCTTCCGCGCCGCCGCCATACAACGTGGCCGGGTTCAGGGCGTTCAATGGCGCGCCGGTCCTCAGGCGTTCGACCAGATCCGGATTGCTGATGAAGGCACGGCCAAAGGCGAACAGGTCGGCCTTGCCTCCGGAGAGATGCGCGTTGGCCAGCTCCAGGTCATAGCCGTTGTTGGCCAGGTAGGTGCCGGTGAAACGGCGGCGCAGGCCGTCAAAGTCGAACGGAGCGACATCGCGTGGGCCGCCCGTCGCACCTTCGACCACATGCAGGTAGACGATGCCCAGCGCGCTGAGCTGATCGACGATGTAGTCGTACTGCGGCTGCGGATCGCTGATGGTTGCGATGGCGTTGGCCGGGGAGACCGGCGAGATGCGCACGCCGGTGCGATCGGCGCCGATCTCGGCGGCCACGGCCGCAGTGACCTCCAGCAGCAGGCGCGCTCGGTTTTCGATCGAGCCGCCGTAGGCGTCGGTGCGCTGGTTGGCGCCATCCTTGATGAACTGTTCGAGCAGGTAGCCGTTGGCACCGTGGATTTCGACACCGTCGAACCCGGCGGCAATCGCATTGGCGGCAGCTCGGCGGAAGTCGTTGACGATGGCCGGCAGCTCGTCGATCTCCAATGCACGCGGCTCGGACACATCCACAAAAGCGTTGTGGACGAAGGTCTTGGTCTGCGCCCGGATGGCCGAGGCGGATACCGGCGCGGCGTTGCCGGGCTGCAGATCCACGTGCGAAATGCGGCCCACGTGCCACAGCTGCACGAAGATGCGTCCGCCGCGTGCGTGCACGGCATCGGTGACCGTGCGCCAGCCATCGATCTGGTCCTTCGTGTAAAGCCCTGGCGTGTCCTGGTAGCCCTGGGCCTGCGCCGAGATCTGGGTAGCCTCGGTGATGATCAGGCCGGCCGAGGCGCGCTGGGCGTAGTAGGTGGCGGCCAGCGGATTGGGCACCAGACCGGCCGCGGCGCGGTTGCGCGTCAGCGGTGCCATCACGATGCGGTTGGCCAGGGTCAGGGGGCCAAGGGGGTAGGGCTGAAAGAGCGTCGAGGTCGTCATGGTGGGGGCGGAGTAGTGATCGTTGAGGGGGCGCGCGGGCAGTGGCGCCGCTCGGCTGTGCTGCAATGATGATGACCGTAATCTTAAATGTCAACGTTTTGATGATGATGGTCATCTATGCGTGCTAAAGTACGAACCCATCGAAGCAGAGCGTCAAGAGACACGCCGTCATGAAGGTCACCAAGGCACAGGCGCAGGCCAACCGGGCGCACATCGTCGACACCGCTTCCACGCTCTTCAGGGAGCGGGGCTACGACGGTGTGGGTGTGGCAGACCTGATGGCGGCCGCGGGCTTTACCCACGGCGGCTTCTACAAGCACTTCCGGTCCAAGGCCGACTTGATGGCCGAGGCGGCGAGCTGCGGTCTGGCGAAATCGGCGGATGCCGCGGCCGACATGGACCGGGCGAGCTTCATGAGCTACTACCTGTCCAGGCAGCATCGTGACGCGCCAGGCCAGGGCTGCACCATGTCAGCGCTGGCCACCGACGCGGCGCGTCAGCCGGATCCGGTCAAGGCAGCCTTCGCAGCAGGTATCGAGGCGCAGCTGGCCGTATGTCCCTGCACGGAAGGTCAGGCCGACGGCGCCACGTCCGAACAGGCGCGTGCGCGGCGTATCGCCTTGATGGCCCAGGCAGTTGGCGCGATGGTGTTGTCCAGGTCCTGCCCGGACGACTCGCCGCTGGCGGACGAGATCCTGGATGTGTGCCGGGCAGACGTGCTGGCGCGGCTGTCAGGTGTGCCCAACGGCTGACGCGTGCTCAACCGTCGGTGGCGTCCAGTCAGGCGCGTGGCTGCTTGTGGCCGGACGCGGACGTACGCAGGCAGTGATGGGGCGGGTTCACTGCTGTGACCAGGCTGCGTTTCGTTGGTAACAGATGGTGTCCGCCCCGGGCCGGCACAATCACTCCGGCGCTGGCTCCGTACAGTGGTCGGCCACGGCATGACCGTCAACAAAGCTGCCGACAGCCGTAACAAAGCAGTGGGGTGCCACCAGCGCCAGCAGGTGCGCACCGCGGTTGACCGTGCTGAACGTGATGTGCCCTGACGTGCTGAGCGTGGCGGCGTGTTCCTTTGCACCGGCGTAGGCGGTATTCGGGTCAAGCGTTCCATGCAGTACCAGCGTCCGGGGAAGTGCGTCCGGACTCCTGCCGAACCACTTGTCACGTGGGTAGCGCGGTACATGTCCGCCTGCGAGCAGGCCAGGAATGGGACTGACGAAGAGCGCGTTCTTCGCTTCATCATTCACCGTGGAAAGGGTGAGGTCCGGGCGTGCGTTGTTCTCCGACGCGGCGATGAGCATGACCAATGGCAATGCCGGTTGATTGATCCCACTCTGCCCGAGCTGCGCCAGCGCCACTTTCCAGTCTTCTGCCGTCGCGACCAGCGGACGGGTATCGCCATCGGACAGGTGCTGCACGATCTCTGGGATGCGATCGCGCAGCGCTGGGAAGCTCAGCAATGCACCAAAGAACCGGCGCAGATCGCCGCCGGGAACGTCCTGCTGCCAGGTCGCCTGATTGTCCATCAGGAGCGCTCGATAACGCTCGAGCGTGCCTTCATCCATGCTTTGCTGCCCGACCATGTCGACCAGTGCGGTGCGCCGGCTGAGATCCCATGTTTCCGTGGTTTCAGGCGGCACCAGGCCATCGAGGACAAGGCCGTCCAACGGAAGATCGCTGACCTGGAGTGCACGTAGCGCCAGCTGGGTGCCGTACGAGACGCCGTACAGGAGAACTGTGCCGCGCTTGTCGGCATGCGCCATCAGAAGGCCGAGGTCCTGCGCGGCCTCGGTGACGGAAAACGCCGACGTGCGTGGGAGATTGGCATACATCGCGCCGATGCACGGGCCCCATTCCGCTCCTGCGAGTCCGGTGCCATCCGCACTGTCGGGTGCTTCCTGTACGGGGCAGATGCGCGATGACCGCCCCGTGCCGCGGTGATCGGGAATCACGAGATCGAATCCCGGAAACGCACGTTGATAGGTTCGGATCATGGGATACAGCGATGCCCCTGACTCGCCAGGACCGCCAGACAGCAGCCAGACCTCGCCGCGCCTGGCTACGGCAGCACTCGCGGGGATGCGACGGATGAACAAGGACAGGGACTCGCCGGAGGGATCGGCATGGCGCAGCGGTACGTCCACGGTAGTGCACAGCGAGCCACTCAGCGCGGGTGAAGAATCGGCGTCACTGCAGGGCTGCAGTCGTGAACCCGACGCCATTGCCATCGCGGGTGAGACCAGAAGTACCATCGCCCACAGCGCACTGCGACCCATCGGACACCCTTCGGTATAAAGAGTGACTACGATGACCGGTCAGCACGGTCTGGACGAATGCCGGAAGTAACTCCACGGCGGCCGTGGAGGCCTGCTTCTGGCGGAGAGCGGTCACTCGGTCCCTATCAGCAGCAGCTCCAGTCCGTGTTCGACTCATAGCGGACATTGGTGCGGTCGCCGAGCCCACCGCTGCGTCAGTTGCACGCTGGCTTGTCAGCTGGACCCAGCCCCCCTAAGATCGAGCTGTATCAAGGGGGAAGCCCGCCGTAGGGTACGTTGCGGGCAAGTCGTACAACCGGACTCTGGGTCCGTCTATTGGGTGGTTGCGCGTTATGGCATCGGATCGACTCCACGCTGACGGAAGCCTATGCCCGGAAGGAACAGCTTCCGTGCCCAACGACTTCTCTGCCTGCTGCGAAGCATTTGAGGCGCAGACGAACAGTTGCTACTACGACATTCGCTACGAGTGGGATTCGGAAGACAACGAATGGTGCATTGCCATCCCAGAGAGCGCGGGCGGTGGTGGCATCCTCATTTCCTATTGTCCGCACTGCGGCGCGTGCCTCAACTCGTCGGCGGCGCCTGACATGTCACCCCAGCTGAACTCGCTTCGCGAGTCGGCTTGATTCCGGAGTTGGATGCGCTTGGGAGCGAGAATGCGTCGAAAACCAGCGGTTGCCATTTTGCTCGTCGCCGCCAGCTCCGCATCGGCCACGACGCCCCTTCGTCCGTCAGATCTTTTCGGCACTTGGCGGTGTGGCCCAACTGTCCTGCAGGGACCAGGCTTCACTGTCACGGTAACTGATGAAACAACCAAGCTTCCGGACGGCACCTTTACCGGTCACTCCCGTAGCCTGATCTCCGCCCCTGGCAAGGCTCCTCTCACACTCGAGGATCGCAGTAGCGGCACGTGGGAGCTTGTGGGTGACGTCGTGAGATCCCGGATCAACCATGTCGAGTTTCTCTCGGCGTCAGATCCATCGGTCACAAAGGATGCCGGCCAGAAAGCGCAGGACGATCAACTGGCCAGGAAGTCCGTTTATGAGTCTCGCATCCTTGAGTTCAACGGTACGCACGTGCGCTCCATTCCAGTCAACGCCATGCATAAGGAAGCGGCTGTCGAGTCCACCTGTGAGCGCATCTGACCGTTCATTCAAACCGAAGCCGCTTCGCGGCTCGACCTGAGTGTCTGCTGCGAACGAGCGCTTCTGGCCAAGAGCGGATGTTGAACCGCACTAGACATTGCGAACCTCCTGCGAACCGACACAGTCACCATCTAAGCATGGTCTGAACAGATCTGCGCGAAATCCGACGGTAGTGCCGGCCGCTGGCCGGCAAGCTTGAGGTCCATCAGATCACGTTGAAGGACCCTCCATGCAGCTGATGTTCGGTGATCCGGAAGGCCTGGGCCAGCGCAAGAGAACGCGCCGCTAGCTGTTCCTCAGCGAGATGGATCAGGTGGTGCCTTGGAAGCGACTGCTGGCACTGATCGAGCCGCACTATCCGATTGCAGGCCGGCGAGGCCGGCAGCCGTATCCGTTGGCAACCATGCTGCGCATCCGTTTCCTGCAGCAGTGGTACGCCCTGAGCGACCCTTTGATGGAAGAAGCGCTGTCCGACACGGCGGTGATGCGCCGACTTTCCGGCATCAACAGCCTGGAGCGCATTCCTGACGAGACCACGATCCTCAACTTCCGTCGGTTGCTAGAGACACATGGGCTTGGCGCCAAGATGCTTGAGGCGGTCAACGCCCACCCGCAGCGTCAGGACCGCAGTCTGCGCGCAGGCACGATCGTGGATGCCACGATCATCCACGCGCCCAGTTTTACCAAGAATGCCGACAAGGCGCGTGATCCCGAAATGCACCAGACCCGGAAAGGCAATCAGTGGTACTTCGGCATGAAGGCGCACATCGGTATTAATGAGCTCTCTGGCCTTGTGCACCATGTGACATGCACCGCTACCAATGTAGGCGATGTCACAGTCACGCACGAACTTCTGAACGGCAAGGAGGACTGCGTGCTGGGCGACAGCGGCTATACCGGGGCGGAGTCGCGGCCGGAGCCTCAGGACTCCAAGGCGGCGTTCTTGATCGGCAGGAAGCGAGGCGCATTGAAGGCGATCAAGAACGCGCGCGACCGTCGGCAGCACGAGCGCTGGGGAAGTTGCAAAGCCAGCATGCGCGCGAAGGTGGAGCATCCCTTACGCGTCATCAAACGTCAGTTTGGTTACACCAAGGTGCGCTATTGCGTCCTGGCCAAGAACGGCGCGCAGTTACTGAGGCTGTTTGTGCTGTCCAACCTGTGGATGACTCGCCGGCAGTTCGTTCCGGCCCCGGGGATAAATCCTCCTGGAGGTGCCCAGCGGCACCCTCCAAACCCCTTCTCAACAAGATCTGCGCCTCAGGTAAGGCGCGGACGCCGCTCGGCTCGAAAATTCTGCGTTGTGGGTGATCTGCTCAGGCCATACCTAGGTGAATTCTCATCTCCTCCTCATGCGCACGACCTGTCGCTGGATAGAAGTGCCAGATCTACGAAGAGCCGCTTCCCTTTCTTCGGCGACCTTGAAATAAATTGCGCGCGGACAATGCAGTGATCAGCCTTGCTCCGTGAACTGCAACCAAGGTTAAATACAAATTCATCTGCGCCTTGAAGTATTCTCTGGGGTGATAATGGTGGACTCGGCTGTAGACTTGGTACTGGTGTATAAATCGGGAGCGCATTGATGAAGATGACTTAATTTCATCATTGATCAAGACCAAGGTCTGCGCCTGGTCGCGGTCCGGTAAGAGGTTGGGTCCACGTCCATATCGCCAGGGATTTTTTCGTACATCTATCTTCCATAGGTCAAGGTGTCCGCTTGCTACGAACGCCGCAGCGATGCTGGTGTCATGGTGTGGATTACCAATGAGATGGTCGGCGAGTTGTTCGTGTTTCTGAATGTCTTCGCCGGTTATTTTTCTGACTGCATCGAAAAATAACCCGGTTTGAGTTTTTTGCAGATCTAACGGGTTGTCGCTTAGTGCGAACGTAATATGTTCGGGTGAGGCAGGGTGCACGCAGTCATTTACTGAGTGGAGGGTGGTGGATTGTGCCAGATCATTTGGAGTGCAGTAGTCTGGAGAAGGGACGAGGTTAACTCCCGCACTCTGGTAGGCCTGCGCGATCAATCGAGAGCAGAATTGCCTATTTGATCGATCTGTCCAATGACCCGTTTTTGAAGCTTTCAAAGCTTCTTTTACTGAGTAGGACACATCTATATTGCGGCGAACGTAAGTGATTGCTTGTTCTCGTTGCTGGTGCGCTGCACAGATTGCGCGACGCACCAAGACATCTGTTTCATCTTCAAAGAGCAGGCGCTGAACATTGTCGGCGTGCACTCCATCTATGTCTGAGTGTATGAGGCTCCCGTCTCCGACATAGAGCATTGCATGCGTGAATTCGCCCCCGGCGACCGTGCGCACTTGGTCTGCGATTTCCCCCCTCCCGCGAAGTAGGATCACGTCCCCCGGTCGTAGGTGGATCAAATTCAGTGCAAAGCGATGTGATTCCATTCTCTTTAGTCTGATTGGCTTGGAGTGTTGAATGATACAATGTCTTATCATAAAGCTGGACGCAGAAATGGATGCCTGGACTGTCGCGCTGTCGTTGTTCTCGGGAGTGGTTGGTAGTGCGTTCGGTTGGCACGCAACGAGGAGCGCTAGTCGTTATGCTGAGAAGGCGCAAATGCGCCGCGATTCTTTGGCAGATGATGCGGAGGTGATGTCCTTCCTGCAGTCGATTTCTGATGAGCTTAGTGCTTTGGTCGAAGTGCATATGTCTTCGGGTGGTAGGGTCTTAGAGGCCGCATCGGGTTCGGAGGCATTAGTTATGATCTACCCCGTTTCAGACCATTATTTCACTATTTTTGAGGCGAATGCTGGCAGGCTTGGAAAGCTTCGAAGCGTGGATTTGCGAAAGCGCGTAGTTTTGACTTATGTTCATTTCAAGGCTTTGGTGGATTCCATTCGACTTAATAATGTCATCTCGGCAGGCGTGGAGTCTGCTCAGTTTGCGGAGCGTCGTGACCCTCATAACTCCATCGCAAGAATGGAAAGCCAAGTTCAGTTGGAGAGGGCAAAGGAGTATGCGGGGGCGCTCGTGGAGGCGCATCGCCGAGCCATGCGGTCTTACAATCAGTTGATGAGTGCTTTGACAGCAGTTGAGAGGAAATAGTTTTGTGGTATTTAGCGCGTCGGGTCGCTTAAAGATGGTCTGAACAGATCTGCGCGAAATCCGACGGTAGTGCCGGCCGCTGGCCGGCAAGCTTGAGGTCCATGCCGGCAGCCGTATCCGTTGGCAACCATGCTGCGCATCCATTTCCTGCAGCAGTGGTACGCCCTGAGCGACCCTTTGATGGAAGAAGCGCTGTCCGACACGGCGGTGATGCGCCGACTTTCCGGCATCAACAGCCTGGAGCGCATTCCAGACGAGACCACGATCCTCAGCTTCCCTCGGTTGCTGGAGACACATGGGCTTGGCGCCAAGATACTTGAGGCGGTCAACGCCCACCCGCAGCGTCAGGACCTCAGTCTGCGCGCAGGCACGATCGTGGATGCCACGATCATCCACGCGCCCAGTTTTACCAAGAATGCCGACAAGGCGCGTGATCCGGAAATGCACCAGACCCGGAAAGGCAATCAGTGGTACTTCGGCATGAAGGCGCACATCGGTATTAATGAGCTCTCTGGCCTTGTGCACCATGTGACATGCACCGCTACCAATGTAGGCGATGTCACAGTCACGCACGAACTTCTGAACGGCAAGGAGGACTGCGTGCTGGGCGACAGCGGCTATACCGGGGCGGAGTCGCGGCCGGAGCCTCAGGACTCCAAGGCGGCGTTCTTGATCGGCAGGAAGCGAGGC
>NZ_JBMOWY010000024.1:0-60010 GCF_049310345.1 Stenotrophomonas sp. GZD-301
GCGCTGCGCGCGCAGCCGGCTAGAAGCCGGCTCTACAACGGCGTGTCCGATTCGCTTCACGCCCCGTAGAGCCGGGCTCTGCCCGGCTGCTCTTCGTTCCGACACCGATAAACCCCCGCGCGCTGCGCGCGCAGCCGGCTGGAAGCCGGCTCTACATGCCTGCCAGCGCGGCGTGGATCTGCTGCGGCGACTGGAAGCCCGGCAGCCGCGCTACTTCGTGACCCTCACGGACCAGCAGCAGCGTCGGTGTCTGGCGCAGCCCCAGGCTGCGGAAGAACGCCTCGCCAAGTGTCTCCAGCTTCACGTTGAGCAGTACCACGCCCTCGGCCTGGGGCGTGGCGGCGACTGCCGCCAGCGACATCGCCAGCATCCGGCAACCGGGGCAGTTGTCCTTGTGGAAGTCGACCAGTACGGTCGGATGCGCGCGCAGCGCGGCGTGATACTCGTCCGGGGTTTCAGCATGCAGGGTCAGCATGGGGGAAGGATCTCGATGGCGGCCGATACCTGATCGACCCACTGATGGATGGACCGGGTATCGGCATCGCCGTGCGGCATCTGCTCGATCTCCAGGACCGGATGCGGGGAACCGAAGAACCGCGCCAGCCGATGCGCGGCACCGCAGTAGTACTCCTGGCCCCACTGGGTTTCGCCGGTGCCGAACACCGCCACGCGCGGCGGCGGCGGCAGACCGGGGCCGTCGCGCAGCGCGGCGACGAACTGTTTCATCTCGGTCGGGGTGCGGCCGGCGTTGTCGGTCCAGCAGCCCAGCAGCAGCACATCGAGCTGCTGCCCGACCTCCACCGCCTGCGCGCCGTCCACGTCCACGCAGCGCACCGCATGCCCGTGCGCACCCAGCCGTGCCGCGACGATGCGCGCAACCTCGCGGGTGTTGCCGCTCAGCGACGCATAGGCGAGAAGAACGTGCATCGGTGCGCCTTACAGGTCGTCGAAACCGTTGTCCGAATTGGTCTTCTTGTAGCTGGCGTTGCGCATCTCGAAGAAGTCGGTCTTGGTCTCGGTGAAGTTGTCGGCGTAGGCCTTGATCCACGGCATCACGTTGACGTTGGTGTCGCTGTACAGCTTCTCGATGCCGAGCATGCCGGCCATCTTGTTGGCGCGGTACTTCACGTAGCGGATCATCTCGTCCACATCGATGCCGTCGATGCCATCCAGCACTTCGCCGGTCCAGCGCGTTTCCAGCGCGATGGCATGCTCGAACGCATCGTGCACGTAGGCGGTGAGCTGTTCGCCCTGCAGCTGCTGGTTCTCACCGACGATGGCGCGGATCAGCTCGCTGATGAACTTGGTGTGCGCCAGCTCGTCGCGGTTGATGAAGCTGATGATCTTGCCGGTGCCGGTCATGCGGTTCTGCCGCACCAGGTTGTAGAAGAACGCGAACCCGGAATAGAAGTTGATGCCCTCCAGGATCGACGACTGGATCAGCGAGCGGATCAGCGTTTCGGCGGTCTTCTCACGCATGAAGTCGTCGTAGGACTGCATGATCGGCGCGTTGCGGGCCAGGATGGTCGGATGCGTCCGCGCCAGTTCGAATACGCGGTTCTGGTCGGCCAGCCCGGCGATGGACGCCAGTACGTAGCTGTAGCTTTCGTTGTGGATCACTTCCTGCTGGCCGATGATCGCCGCATTGGCGTGCGCGGCCGGGTCGGTGATGTACTCGGCCACGTTGTAGATGAAGCGGGTCTGTGGCGAGTCCAGCGTGGCCAGCAGGCCGATGATCGAGTCGTACGCATTCTTCTCGCGCGCCGACAGCTCGCCGTACTGGCGGGCGTCGCCCTTCATGTCCACCTCGTCGGGAATCCAGAAGTTGGTCGACAGCTCCTTGTAGGCACGGTAGAAGGACGGGTAGGGGATGTCGTTCCAGTTGAGGATGCCGCTGGTGCGGCCGTTGATGATCCCGGTGGAGCGGTTGGGGTGGCGCGGTTCCAGGATTTTGATGCGTTCGAGCGGTGTTGCCATGATGGGTCCGGAAGTGAGCATTGGGGTTGAGACGGCAGCGCGAATGCGGCGTGCTAGCTGCCGCACCACTCGCATTCGTCGATGTCGATATCGTTTGAGCGCACGTAGTACGTGGTCTTCAGGCCTTCGCGCCACGCACTCATGTGCAGCGCAAGCAGGGTGCTGGCGCGGATGGTGCTGGGCACATACAGGTTGAAGCTGATCGACTGGTCCACATGGCGCTGGCGGCGCGCGTTCTGCCGGATGCTGGCGAACTGGTCGAGCCGGTAGGCGCCTTTTTCGTAGTACGGGTAGGTGTCCAACGACAGGCCCGGCGCGGCCACCGGGCGCCGGAAGTCCTTCTTTTCCTCGTAGTAGAACGCGCCGTACACCGGGTCGATCGATGCACTGGAGCCGGCGATCTGCGCGGTGCTCATGTTCGGCGCCACCGCCATCAGCCAGCCGTTGCGCAGCCCGTGCACGCCAACCTGTGCCGCCAGCTCCTGCCAGGCGGGGCTGTCGTAGCCACGGGCGCGGAAGTACTCGCCGTTGTGCCAGTCACTGCCCAGGAACGCGCTGTAACGCCCCTTTTCCTCGGCCAGGCGCATGCTGGCCTGGATGGCCAGGTAGTTGATGCGCTCGTACAGCGTGTCGGCGTAGTCCTCTGCCTGGCGCGCGTCCCACGCGATGTGCTGCTGGGCCAGCAGATGGTGCCAGCCGAACGTGCCCAGTCCAATCGCGCGGTACTTGCGGTTGGTGATGGTGGCCTGCGGCACCGGTAGCTGGTTGAGGTCGATGACGTTGTCGAGCATGCGCACCTGGATCGGCACCAGCCGCTCCAGCACGTCGCTGGACAGCAGGTCAGGCGCGGCGGTGACCGCGCGGCCGAGGTTGATCGAGGACAGGTTGCACACCACGAAGTCGCCGGCCTGGCGCGTGGTGACGATCTGGTCGCCGCTGATCATTTCCTGGATCAGCCGCGTCGGGCTCATGTTCTGCAGGATCTCGGTGCACAGGTTGCTGGAGTACACCTTGCCGGCGTGCTTGTTCGGGTTCATCCGGTTCACTTCGTCCCGGTAGAACATGAACGGGTTGCCGGTCTCCAGCTGGCTGACCATGATCCGCTTGAACAGGTCGATCGCCTTGATCGTGCGTCGGCCGATGCGCTCGTCGGCCACCACCTCGGCGTAGCGGTCGCGGAAGCTGCCCTGGCCGCGCTGTTCGTCATGGAAGTCCTGCAGGTACCAGCCCTTGATCCGCTTGACCTCGTACGGATCGAACAGATACCAGTCGCCGCGCCGCTCGACCGCTTCCATGAACAGGTCCGGCAGGCATACCGAGGTGAACACATCGTGCGCGCGCAGGCGCTGGTCGCCGTTGTTGAGGCGCAGGTCGAGGAAGCTCTCGATGTCGCGGTGCCACACATCCAGGTACACCGCGATGGCGCCCTTGCGCTGGCCCAGCTGGTCCACGCTGACGGCGGTGTTGTTGAGCTGCTTGATCCACGGCACCACGCCGCCGGAGGAGTTGGCCACGCCGCGGATCGACGCGCCGGCCGAGCGCACGTAGCCCAGATAGGCACCCACGCCACCACCGTGCTTGGAGACCCGCGCCACATCGGTATTGGAGTCGTAGATGCCCTGGAGGCTGTCGTCGACGGTGTCGATGAAGCACGAGGACAACTGGCCGGCCACCTTGCCGGCATTGGCCAGGGTCGGCGTGGCCACCGTCATGTACAGATTGGACAGCGCCCAGTACGCCTCGCGCACCAGCAGCATGCGCCGGCGCCGGCTGCGGTCGCCGCTGAGGTGTTCGTGCTGCATCAGGTACAGCGCGATGGTCAGCCAGCGCTCCTGCGGCAGCTCGTACACGGCGCGCGAGTGGTCGGTGGCCAGGTAGCGGGTCGCCAGCAGATACAGCCCGTTGTAGGCAAACAGCAGGTCGCGGTCGGGCTCGATCATCCGGCCGGCTTCTTCCAGTTCCTCCTTGGAATACGCCTTGAGAATGTCGATGGAGTACACATTGCGGTCGGCCAGGCTCTCCTGCAGACCCACGTAGGACCCGTACTTGAGGGTGGCATCGTAGAAGCGGTTCTTGCTGGCGCGCTTGTAGAGCCGGCGCAGGTAGAGGCGCGCGGCGACGTGTTCCCACTCCGGCGCGGTGAGGTCCACGCGCGATTCCGCTTCGCGGATCAGCAGGTCCACCATCTCATCGGCACTCAGCTGCTGGCGCCGCGCGATCAGGGCCAATACGCCTTGCAGGTAGCCGGCCAGATCCAGCTGCGGGAACTCGGCGTGTACCGTCTGCAGCGTCCGCTCCAGGCGCTGCCGGTCGAACGGCATGCGGCGGTTGCCGCCTTCCTTGGTAATCCATAGCGCCGTTTCGGCGGCAGCCAGGGTCGGGTCCGGCGACACGCGGGTGTCGGCGGCGGTGGCGGTGTCTTCGTTGCTCATCGAAATTCCATGCAGGACGCAGTTGTCGTGGCGCGATGCACGCATCGCGGCGGCCGGTCGGGCGTCATGGAGGCGGTGTCCTGCGTGGGCAGGCGGTCGAAACCGGTGCGGACCGGTGACCTCGGGCGCGCTTCCAGACGTCGTTCGCGGGGTCACGTCGTGCGCGGAGCAGGGACGTGACGGAACACCGGGCCTGGCGGAAGCGGGGAGCCGATGAACACAACATAGTGTGGGTCTGCCTCATCGTCAACATCATATGTTGGGCTATTGCCCGACGAGAGGTGACCCAGTGTCGCAGTGCCGACGGGCGCCGTTGGCTAGGTCCAGCGGGGCGGTTCGAGCAGCACGGTGCGGTCATGCACCAGTTGCGCATGCAGGCGCGCGTAGGCCATATCGGTGAAGGCGCTGGCCATCGGCGAGGCGGCTGCATCGCGTGCGGTCTGCGCACGTGCGGCATCGAGATCGTCGCTGCGCAGCGCGAGGTCGGCCAGTACGATCACCCGGCCGGGCTGCACTTCCACGTAGCCGCCCGAGACGTAGATGTGCATCGGATGCGGATCGGCAGCCGCATGGATCGAGAGCATGCCCTCGCGCAGCGTGCTCAACAGCGGCGTGTGCTGCGCCATCACGCCGAACTCGCCCTCGCTGCCGGGCAGGCGCACTTCACGCACCGCACCGGACCACAGCTCGCCGATGAGGCTGATCACCTGCAGCTCGAAGGTGTGCGGCGTTGTTGCGATGAAATCCGGCGGCGGAGTGGCCGGGCGGGGGAAAGCCATGACGGTGCACCGGGTCGGGATGTGTCGAGCGTAGCCGCGTGCCTGTGTGCGGGGGTTGATGACTGAACGGGCGGCAGCGGCACCGCCATTTCGCGAATGCGAACTGTTATCATTTGATTCGATAGCCACATCGTTTACATCTCGATGAAGCCGATCAATCAACGCGCGTGGGCAGCTCCGTGCGCGCCATCCATTCTGATTGGCAGTGGTCCCATGCACGCACGTTCCAAGGTTTCTGGTCTTCCCGCCCTGGTCTTCGCCGCTCTGGCCGGCACGATGGCGATGATGTCCTTCGTCGCGGTCATCGGTCCGGTGGTGCGCCTGCTCGGCCTCGCCGAATGGCATGCCGGTCTGTCGGTGACCGCCGCCGGCGTGTTGTGGATGCTGTCGGCTCGGCGCTGGGGCATGCTCAGCGACCGGATCGGCCGCAAGCGCGTGCTGTTGATCGCGCTGGCCGCCTACGCGGTGATCTACGTGGTGATGGCGGTGTTTGTCGACCGGGCGCTGCAGTCGCCGCCGGCGTTGTGGGTGTCGGTGCTGGCGCTGGTTGGCACGCGGGCGCTGGTTGGCCTGTTCTATGCCGCCGTGCCGCCGACCGCCGCCGCGCTGGTGGCCGACGAAGCCGCGCCCGGTCAGCGTGCCGGCGCGATGGCCAAGCTGGGCTCGGCCAATGCACTGGGCATGGTGCTGGGCCCGGCCGCCGCCGGCTGGATCGCGTTCCAGCACCTGTCGCTGACGCTGTACATCGCCGCGCTGCTGCCGGTGCTCGCGTTTGCAGTGATCGCCTGGCGGCTGCCGGCCCATGCACCGGCCGCGCCGAGCCAGGGGGGGCCGCGGCCGCGCCTGGCCTGGGGCGATGCACGCCTGCGCCTGCCGGTGCTGGCGGTGTTTGCCGCGATGATCTCGGTCACCATCGCGCAGGTCACGGTGGGCTTCTTCGCCATCGACCGGCTGCGCCTGTCCCCGGCCGATGGCGCTCGGGTGGCGGGGTTGGCGCTGACGGCGGTGGGCGTGGGCCTGATCCTCGCGCAGGTGCTGGTGATGAAGCTGTCGCATGTACCGCCCCGGCGCTGGATCGCACTGGGTGCGCTGATCGCCGCGATCGGCTTCGGGTCGGTCGCCGCCGTGGCGACGTCGTGGCAGCTGCTGCTGGCCTACGCTGTCGCGGCATTTGGCATGGGCTTTGTGTTCCCCAATTTCCAGGCGCTCGCCGCCGACTCGGTCGAGGCCAACGAACAGGGGGCGGCGGCCGGCACGGTGGCGGCGGTGCAGGGCCTGGGCATGGTGATCGGGCCGATGGTGGGCACGCTGATGTACCAGTGGTCGCCCAGCGCGCCCTATCTGCTGGTGGGCGTTCTGCTCCTGGTGCTGGCGATGGCCGCGGCGCTGCACGGGCGGGGAGGTGCCGCATGAGCGACGCACCGACCACCGGCGTGCTCCAGGACGACGCGATGGACACGGTCGCTGCGCCGCTCGACGCGCCGCAGTTCCTGTTGCGCGCGCCCCGGCGCAGCCTCGCCGCGCAGGGCTGCCGCGCCCGGTTGCCGGCCGGCACCACCGCAACGTTTGCAGAGCGCGTCGCGCGCTTCTTCGCCGGCGCACGGCCCGGCCCCGCGCTGCTGGTGGGCGCGCTGCCGTTCGATCCGGATGCGGACGATGCACTGTTCCAGCCCGACACCCTCACCGACACGCTGCCGGCCGCGCCGGGTGTGGCGCCCGCCACGGTCGCCGACCTGCGCGCCGAGCCCAGCCCGGCGGCCTATGTGCAGGCGGTTGCAGATGCCGTCACGGTACTGCGCAGCCCCGGTGCCACGCTGCACAAGGTGGTGCTGGCGCGCAGCCTGCGCGTGACGAGCCTGCAGCCGGTGGCGCCGACCGCGCTGGCGGCGCGTCTCGGCCAGGACCCGAACGTGGCCACCTATGTCGTGCCGCTGCCCGATGCTGGGGCCGAGCCGGCCTGGCTGGTGGGCGCCACCCCCGAACTGCTGGTGTCGCGCCGTGGGCCGCTGGTGTACTCGCACCCGCTGGCCGGTTCCGCGCGACGCTGCGCCGATCCGGCCGAGGACGCACGTGCGGCCGACGCACTGCTGGCATCGACCAAGGACCACGACGAACACCGCCATGTGGTGGAGGCGATCGTGGCCGCATTGGCGCCGGTATGCGAGCACGTGGAGGCTGCGGCACGGCCGTCGCTGCATGCCACGGCCAGCATGTGGCACCTCGGCACGCGTATCCAGGCACGGCTGAAGGACCCGTCCACGACCGTGGCCGCGCTCGTGGCGCGCCTGCACCCCACGCCGGCGGTCTGTGGCACGCCGCAGCGTCTGGCGCTGGACACGATCAGGTCGCTGGAGCCGGTGCCGCGCGGTTTCTATGCCGGTGCGGTTGGCTGGACCGATGCGCAGGGCGATGGCGACTGGTATGTCGCCATCCGCTGCGCGCGGGTGCAGGGCAAGCAGGTGCGGCTGTATGCCGGTGCCGGCGTGGTGGCCGGTTCGGACCCTGCGGCGGAGCTGGCCGAAACCGCTGCCAAGTTCACCGCGCTGCTGACCGCGCTCGGCGCCAGTGATGTACCCACGACATGATGGACCCGGAGCCTGCGATGACTGCCGTACCCCCTTCCACCCGCGTTCCGCTGCGGCAGACCTGGCCGCCGGCCGAGGTGGCCCGTTACCGTGCCGCCGGCTACTGGCGCGGCGAAACCTTTCCAGGCTTCCTGCGCGAGCGTGCCCGGCAGCATCCCGACCGGATTGCCGTGGTCGGCGGCGACATCCGCCTGACCTATGCGCAGGTGTGGCAGGAGGCAGAGCGCATCGGCGCCGGCCTGCTGGCGCTGGCGCTGCAGCCGGGCGACCGCGTCCTGGTCCAGCTCGGCAACGAGCCGGCGTTCATCAGCGTGGTGTGCGCGCTGTTCCGCGCCGGCCTGGTGCCGGTGTACGCCCTGCCGGCACACCGCATCAGTGAGGTGGCGCATCTGGCCGCGAAGGCCGAGGCACGTGCATTCATCACCACGGGTGTGCGAGATGGCTTCGACCACCGCAGTCTCGCGCGCGACGTGCAGGCCCAGGTGCCTTCGGTACGCCATGTGGTGATCGCCGGTGAACCCGAGGGCTTCCTTGCGCTCGATGACCTGGCCGGTGACCCGGCGCAGTTGCCCGGCGACCCCGACCCGCAGTCCGTGGCCTTCCTGCAGATCTCCGGCGGCAGCACCGGCCTGCCCAAGCTGATCCCGCGTACCCACGACGACTACATCTATTCGTTCCGCGCCAGCAATGGCATTTGCGGCATCACCCAGGACAGTGTGTACCTGGTGGCGTTGCCGGCCGCGCACAACTTCCCGATGAGTTCGCCCGGCTTCTTCGGCGCGCTGTACGCCGGTGCGCGCGTGGTGCTCAGCACCGGTGCCGGGCCGGACGCGGCGTTTCCGCTGATTGCCCGCGAGGGGGTCACCTGCGTTGGGCTGGTGCCGCCGCTGGCGCTGCTGTGGGCGCAGGCCGCGCAGACCACCGCGCATGACCTGTCCAGCCTGCAGGTGGTGCAGGTGGGCGGTGCCAAGCTGGTGCCGGAGGCGGCGCGGCGCGTGGTGGCTGGCCTGGGCTGCCAGCTGCAGCAGGTCTTCGGCATGGCCGAAGGGCTGGTCAACTACACACGTCTGCACGATCCCGAGGACCGGGTGCTCACTACCCAGGGCCGGCCGATCAGTCCCGACGATGAGGTGCTGGTGGTGGACGAGCAGGGCCGCCCGGTGGCCGACGGCGAGACCGGGGACCTGCTGACCCGCGGCCCGTACACGATCCGCGCCTATCACAACGATCCGGTCGCCAATGCGCGCAGCTTCACCGAGGACGGTTTCTACCGCACTGGCGACCGCGTGCAGCGCGTGGACGGCGGCTACCTGGTGGTGCAGGGCAGGGCCAGCGACCACATCAACCGCGCCGGCGAGAAGGTCTCGGCCGAAGAAATCGAGGACCACCTGCTCGCGCATGCCGGCGTTTTCGATGCGGCGGTGGTGTCCCTGCCGGACCCGCACCTGGGCGAGCGCAGCTGCGCATTCGTGATCACGCGCGGCGCGCCGTTGACCGGCCCGGCACTGAAAGCCTGGGTGCGGGGCCGCGGGCTGGCGGCGTTCAAGGTGCCGGACCAGATCGTGTTCGTCGACGCATTCGATACCACGGCGGTGGGCAAGATCAGCCGCCGCGAACTGCGCGCGCAGCTGCGTGCGCGCCTCCTGCAAACCAATGGAGTCTCGCCCTTATGGCGCCGCCGACGATTCACGCGTATCCCTTGCCGCAGGCCGGCGAACTGCCGACTGCTCGCGGCCCCTGGCGGCCGGATGCGGCGCGCCTGGCGCTGCTGGTGCACGACATGCAGCAGTATTTTCTGGCCGCGTTCGCGCCGGATGCAGCGCCGCTGGCACCGGCGGTGGCCAATATCGCGCGCCTGCTGGCGCACTGCCGTGCACGCGGCATTCCGGTGTTCTACACCGCCCAGCGCGGGCAGCAGGATCGACGCGACCGGGGCCTGCAGGCCGATCTCTGGGGGCCGGGCATGTCCGCCACCGCCGCACACGAGACCATCCTCGACGCGGTCGCGCCGACTGCCGCGGACCACGTGCTGGTCAAACACCGCTACAGCGCCTTCCAGCGCAGCAATCTGCAGACGATGATGCGTGCACGGGGCCGCGATCAGCTGCTGGTTACCGGGGTGTACGCGCATATCGGCTGCACCGCCACGGTGCTGGACGCCTTCCAGCATGACATCGAGGCCTTCATCGCCGCCGACGCGGTCGCCGACTTCTCGCGCGAGGACCACGACATGGCGATGCGCTGGATCGCGCGCACCTGTGGCGTGCCGATGACCACTGGTCAGCTGCTGGAGGCACTGGCATGAGCGCGCCTTCGCCGCTGACGCTGGAACGCATGCGCGCGGACATCGCGGGCATGCTGCATGAGGCGCCCGACGCCGTGGGCGACGACGATCACCTGATCGACCTCGGGCTGGATTCGATGCGCGTGCTTGGCCTGGTCCTGGCATGGAGCAACACCGGCATCGCGCTGGAGTTCAGCCACCTCGCCGAACACACCACGCTGCGCGCGTGGTGGGCCGTGGTGCAGCGCCTGCAGGGCACCGCACCGGCATGAACGCGCCCCACGCACCGCTGCGCCACGCGCTGACCGAGGCGCAGACCGGGCTGTGGTACGCACAGGCGCTGGCCGACGCGCCGGCGGCCTTCAACACCGCGCATGTGGTGTGGATCGACGGTGAACTGGACGAGCAGGCCTTTGCCACTGCGGTGGCGGCCGCGGTGGCCGAGACCGATGCGCTGGCGCTGCGGTTTGCCGAGACGGGCGACGGCGTGC
The DNA here is from genome assembly GCF_049310345.1 of Stenotrophomonas sp. GZD-301. Lineage (NCBI taxonomy): Bacteria > Pseudomonadati > Pseudomonadota > Gammaproteobacteria > Lysobacterales > Lysobacteraceae > Stenotrophomonas > Stenotrophomonas sp. GZD-301. The sequence goes on from NZ_JBMOWY010000024.1 coordinate 10,549, forward strand.
CCGAGCAGTGGGTGGATCCCGCACAGCGGCCGCGCCTGGAGCAGGTGGATGTGTCGGCGCACGCCGATCCCGAGCGCGCCGCGCGCGCCGGCATGGACGACGACCGCCTGCGCCCGGTCGATCCGCGACGCGACCGCCTGGCCGTGCAGCGGCTGTATCGGCTGGGGCCGGCGCGCTTTGCCTGGTACCTGCGGGTTCACCACCTGGCGACCGACGGCTATGGCATGGCATTGTTCTGCGAACGGGTGGGCGCGCTGTATGCCGCCGGGCAGACGGCAGCACCCGCACTCCCCGCACTGGCGCCGCTGCGGCCGGTGCTGGAGGAGGATCTCGGCTACCGCGACAGCCCGCGACGTCGCGACGACGCGGCGTACTGGCACACCTACCTGCAGGCAGCACCGCCGGCGGAAAGCCCGGGCGGACGCAGTGCACCGGCATGCGCGGACGCGCTGCGCATCGAGCGCACCGTTGAACCGGCGTGGTTCGAACGGGTGCAGGCCGCGTCCACGCAGACCGGCGTGCCGTGGCCGGATCTGTTGACCGCGCTGGTGGCGGCCTACTGCCAACGCCTGGCCAGCGCGGACGAAACGGTGGTGGGTGTGCCCTTCATGGGGCGGCTCGGCAGCGCCTCCGCGCGCGTGCCCGCGATGGTGATGAATGTGCTGCCGCTGCGTGTCTGCGGCGGCGTTGAAAGCGTGGCGGCGTTCGTCGCCCGCGTCGCCCGGGACCTGACCCGCGCGCGACGGCATGGCCGCTATCGCGGCGAACAGCTGCGTCGCGATCTCGGCCGTGTGGGGGCACAGCACCGCCTGCACGGGCCGCTGGTGAACCTGCAGCCGTTCTATCGGCCGCTGCCGCTGGCCGGCGTGCATACCCGGCTGCAGGTGCTGGGCACCGGGCCGGTGGATGATCTCACCCTGGGGTTCCGCGGCGATGGCGGCAGCCTGCTGACCGTGGAGATCGAGGCCAATCCGGCGCTGTACAGCCTGGCGCAGGCGGAGGCACATGCCACGCGTCTGCTGCATTTCGTGACCTGCGCTCTGGAGGTGCTGGCCGCCGACGGCGCGATGGACGACATCGCCCTGGCCACGCCGGCGGAAGCGCACCGGGGCGTGGTCGAGACCAACGCCACCGCCCATCCGCTGCCCGACACCACCCTGGCCGCGCTGCTGGACGCGGGCATGGCGATCCAGCCCGGGGCGCCGGCCGTGGTGTTCGGCGCGACCTCCCTCAGCCATGCGGCGCTGGAGCAGCGCAGCCGCGCACTGGCGTTGCAGCTGCGCGCCCTTGGGGCGGGTCCCGGTACGCGGGTGGCGGTTGCCTTGCCACGCTCGCTGGACCTGATAGTGGCGCTCGTAGCCGTGGTGCGCGCCGGTGCCGCATACCTGCCGCTGGATCTGGACCATCCGCCGGAGCGCCTCGCGCGCATCCTGCGCTCGGCCGCGCCGGTCTGCGTGCTGGCCGCGCCCGATGCCGCCGCGCGCCTCGACGGCGCGACGGTGGTTGCGCCTGCGCACTGGGCGCCCGCATCGGCATCGCCACTGGATGACATCGCCGGGCCGGCCGACGCGGCGTATGTCATCTACACCTCCGGCTCCACCGGCGAGCCCAAGGGCGTGGTGATCGAACACCGGGCCATCGTCAATCGCCTGCTGTGGATGCGCGAGCACTACGCGTTCAACGCCACCGACCGCATCCTGCAGAAAACCCCGGCCACGTTCGACGTCTCGGTCTGGGAGTTCTTCCTGCCGCTGCTGTGCGGCGCGACGCTGGTGGTGGCACCGCCGGACGCGCACCGCGATCCGGTGCAGCTGGCCGACCTGGTCCGTACCCACGCCATCACCACCCTGCATTTCGTGCCGTCGATGCTGGCGGCATGGCTGGCCACGCCCGCCGTCCGGGGGCTGGCGCTGCGCCGCGTGTTCACCAGCGGCGAAGCGCTCGATGCCGAGCTGCGCGACCGCTTCCACGCCACGCTCGCGGCCGACCTGCACAACCTGTACGGGCCGACCGAGGCCGCAGTGGACGTGAGCTGGTGGCCGGCCGGGCCAACCGACACCGCGCGCCCCGTGCCGATCGGCTTTCCGGTCTGGAACACGCGGCTGTACGTGCTTGATGCACGGCTGCGGCCGTTGCCGCCGGGCGTGGCCGGGGAACTGTACCTGGGCGGCGTGCAGCTCGCGCGCGGCTACCTCGGCCGCGACGACCTCACCGCCGAGCGCTTCCTTGACGACCCGTTCCTGCCCGGCGAGCGCATCTACCGCACCGGTGACCTGGCGCGCTGGCGCGAGGATGGCGCGGTGGAGTATCTCGGCCGCACCGACAACCAGATCAAGCTGCGCGGGCTGCGCATCGAGCTGGGCGACATCCAGTCCGCGCTGTGCAGCGCGCCGGGCGTGGAGCGCGCCGAGGTGCTGCTGCGCGAAGACCGGGTGGGCGAGCGACGCCTGGTCGCCTACGTGAGTGGTACGACGGTGGACGCCACCACGCTGCGCGCCCATGTGGCCGGCCTGCTGCCGGACTACATGCTGCCCGCAGCGGTGGTGCAGGTGGCCCAGTGGCCGGTGACGGCCAACGGCAAGCTCGACCGTGCAGCGCTGCCGGCGCCGGTTGACCCGGACAGTGCCGGCCGGCCGCCGCGCACGCCGACCGAGCAGGCCTTGGCGGACCTGTTCGCGCAGGTCCTGCAGCGCGGGGAGGCGATCGGCATCGACACCGATTTCTTCGCGCTCGGGGGCGATTCGCTCCGTGCGGTGCACCTGCTGCTCGCCATCCAGGCGCGCTGGCACTGCGACCTTGGCCTGGGCGCGGTTTTCGCCGCGCCCACCGTGGCCGGACTGGCGGCGCGGATCGACGCGCCGCCGCAGGGTGTCGACCACGGCCTCGCGCCGATGATCCGGCTGGCCTCGGGAACGGCCGCGCGCGCGCCGCTGTTCGTGGTCCATCCTGCCGGCGGCATCGCGTGGAACTACCGCGATCTGGCACGCAGCCTGGACCCTCCGCGCGATGTCTACGGCCTGCAGTCGCCTGCACTGGACCCGGCGCAGGCCCTGCCGGCCAGCATCGAGGCGCTGGCGGCCGCGTATGCCGCGCGGGTGCAGGCGCAGGCGCCGGAGGGCCCGGTGCACCTGCTGGGCTGGTCGGTCGGCGGCATCCTCGCGCAGGCGATGGCGGTCGCGCTGCAGGCGCAGGGCAGGGCGGTGGGCGTGCTGGCGCTGCTCGACGCCTACCCCAGCGACTGCTGGCGCGCGGAGCCGGAGCCCGACCCGGTGGCGGCGCTGCGTGCGTTGCTGGCCATCGCCGGTCATGATCCGGACGCGCATCCAGAGCTGGACAGCCGTGAGCGCATTCTCGCCTTCCTGCGGCGCGGCGACAGCGCGCTTGGCAACCTGCCTGACGTGGTGCTCGATGGCGTGGTGCGCGCGGTCACCGGCACCAACCAGTTGATCCGCGCCCATCACCACACGCGCTACGACGGCCCACTGCTGCATGTGCGCGCCGGGTTGGACCACGCCCATCGCCCGCATCTGCAGTCCGCGCTGTGGGCGCCGCACGCGGCCGTCGTCGAGGCGGTCGAACTGCCGTTCCTGCACGCCGAGCTGACCGGTCGCGATGCCGTGGCGCAGTTGGCGCCCGCGCTGTCGGCACGTCTCCAGCAGTGGGACATCACACAGGACGCATCCAGATGAAACTGACGGGATTTGAAGGCACCGTGGCCGTGGTCACCGGCGCCGCTGGCGGCATCGGCGCGGCACTGGTGGGGCTGCTGCAGGACAGCGGCTGCATCGTGGTAGCCACCGACCGCGATGCGTCGATGCTGCCGGCGTCGACGGGCACGCTGCACGCGCGGGCGCTGGACGTGGCCGATGCCACCGCTGTCGACGCACTGGTCGCGTGGATCGAGACCACGCTCGGGCCGATCGGGTTCGGCGTCAACGTGGCCGGTGTGCTCCAGGTGGGCACCGTGGCCGACACCGACGATGCCCAGTGGCGGCGCGTCTTCGCGGTCAACACCGACGGCGTGTTCCACCTTGGCCGGGCGCTGGCGCGGGTGATGGCACCGCGTCGTCGCGGCGCCATTGTCACGGTCAGTTCCAATGCCGCCGGCGTACCGCGTCACGGCATGGCGGCCTACGCGGCATCGAAGGCGGCAGCCACCATGTTCACCCGCTGTCTGGGCCTGGAGCTGGCGCCGCTCGGCATCCGCTGCAACATCGTCGCGCCGGGCTCTACGCTGACGCCGATGCAGACCGGCATGTGGGCCGACGAGGACGGCGCGCAGGCGGTGATCAACGGCAATCCCGGCGCGTACAAGGCCGGCATCCCGCTGCGCAAGCTGGCTACCCCGGACGACATCGCCCACGCGGTGATGTTCCTGCTGTCCGACCAGGCCGGCCACATCGCCATGAGCGATCTCTACGTGGACGGTGGGGCGACGCTGCGCGGCTGAGCCCGCTAGCCCTGCAGCCAGCGTTCGCACGCCGCACCGGACTCGCCCGCGGAGGCCGCCTTTGCACAGGCGCCCTGCATGCGCGCCTGCAGCCGCTGCAGCGTGTCGGCGCCCTGATGCGCCTTGCTCCACGACTGCAACGATGCGCCGAGGCGTTCGAAGCGCTGCCGGGTACGCTGGTGATAGCCGGCCGGTTGCGCGTCCAGGTCGGCGATCACCGCCGTCGTCGCCTGTTCGATGGCGGCACTGTCGGCAGGCGTGAGCCGCACCAGTCCCTCCACATACAGCACGCCCCACTGCACTCGCGTCGCCGGGCCCTGCGCGCCGTCGTACGCCTTGCGCAGCCAGCCCAGTGCCCCCTGCCGATCGCCGCGCGCTTCGGCCAGCTCGGCCAGCTCGGGCATGTAGTAGTAGGCGCTGGTGCTGCGGTCGAGTTCGGCGAGCAGCAGCTTTTCCGCCGCGGCATCGTCTCCGGACTGGCGCAGCAGATACGCCGCCGTGCTGATGGTGGCCTGGCGTTCGTGATCGGTGGTGGCCGCTTTGTCCGCCGCGGCCACGCGCTGCCGCGCCTTCTGCTGCAGGGCGTCGGGGACCGGCGTGTCCGGATGCTGCTGGCGGTACAACGCCAGTTCGGTGATCGCGGCCGACAGGCGAGCGTCGGCAGGATCGCCCTGCGCCGCATCGGCAGCATCCAGCGCCGCCAGCAGGCGCGTGCCGGCCTGCGCGGCCGCGTCAGGCGTGGCGCTGGCGCGCTGGATCAGCGCCGGCCCCTGGTAACCGAGCAGGTCGCGGTTGGCGCGTACCTCGGCAGGTGCGGCCAGCACCGCGTCCAGCAGCGTCGCGATCTGGGCACGCTCGGCCGAACCGGGCGGTGGAGCGTCCTTGGCGGGCGCTGCCGTGGCAAGGGCGAGCAGGGCGAAGCGACGCTGCAACGCGGCGTCGGGCGCTGCCGCTGCCAGCTGGCCGAGCAGCACCGCCGGCGCACGCTCGCCGGCGAGCCGGTTGGCATCCACCTCCCAGCCGTAGTCGCCCAGCACCCGCCAGTCGTCGGGCTGCAGTCGGTCCGGCGTGGTCAGTGCGGTCTGCAGCACGTCGGCCACGGCGGCGCGACGGGTGGAGGCCAGGCGCAGGGCGCGGGTCAGTTCGGCGCTGTCGTTGCCACCGGCAAGCCGGGTGATCTCGCGGCGCTGCGGATCCAGCACGATCAGCGTCGGGTAGCCGCGCACGCCGAACTGCTCACCCCAGGCCTGCGCACCGGCCTCATCGCCGTCCAGATACACCGGAATGAACTGGGTGGTGAGCGCGATGAAATCGCGATCCTTGAACAGCGTGGCCTTCAGCCGGTTGCACGGCGGGCACCACACCGCGCCCCAGTACAGCAGCACCGGCTTGCCACTCTCGCGTGCTTCGGCGAACGCATCGTCCACGTCGCCGTGGCGCCAGTCGATGGCGGTCGCCGCAGGGGCGGGCGCGGCCGAGGCCGACGCGGCGGGAGGGGCGGAAGGTGTGCAGGCGGTCAACAGACCGGCCACGCCGAGCAGGCCGAGCAACAAGGCAGGACGCATCGAGAATGTCCACGGCAGAGGGAAGGGTGCCCCGCAGGGCGTTCTGCATTCTAGGAACACCGAACGTGCTGGCGCGCCTCCGCGTCATGCCCATTGCGCATGTTGGTCAACGTTGTCGTGATAAGCGCGAACCCCTGCCGGTCACCACGTGCCGCGCATGCGTCCCCCGGAGGCAAAGGACTCAAGGTCCTGGGCAAGCTGGTGAATGCGGAGCATGCAGTCATTAAGACGGTCTGTCGTTGCATCCCCGTCACGCGGAATCGACTGTCTTTGGTACCAGCCAACACGGTGGAGGTAACCATCCTCTGTCTGCCAGAACAGATTTGGATCGCGCAGTAGTTTCAGCAGATCCAAGAGCCACCTCAGGAGTTCAACCTGTATGGCATGGGCGACCTCCAGCTGCGCATGCAGAGAGTGGTCGAATGTCATTGCATGACACTCACGGATCAGGCTCTCAATGCGGTGGATGAGTGATGCATCCAGGAAGGCAGGATAGGGCACTGGCCCTCCGGGCAAGCGCAGCTCCCTGACGCGCTGCAGGAATGCACGCGTTTTGCGCGTCACTGTGCCGGGATCGACGCGCACGTCGAATTGTTCACCGTACTGTGCTTCGAGCTGACAACGGGCCTCCGCGTCTCGTTGCCACTGGATCAGCAGGCGCACGGGGTAGCCATCAGGCAGTTTGTCGACGAGCGTCGCACAGGTCGGGCAGAGCCACACGCCGTTGTCATAGGCGCTGACCTGATCGCGTGTCAGTTCAGGATCAGATCGCGGTCCACCGCTGGACGCAGCTACGGCATGCGCCGCGTGACCAATATCGATCACGCCACCGAGCGCTCTTGGGAGCAGGGTCTGACGCCGGCATTCGGGCCGTGCACAGTGCCCACCCGTGCGGTCCCGTAGCTCAAGACGCGTAGCGCGGCTGAAGTTCGCGCGGTTCAAGAAACACCACCGCAGCATTGAGTGACGTCGCAAGCGTGACGGGAGAAGAAGATCATCCTGTGGATCCTCCAGCGTGAGAGGTGGCGAGTGGTTACTTATTATCGCCCAGGACTCACTGCCCGGGTCTGCTACGGTTGGGACCAGTGCACGATCATCCCGGCTTGCGCGCCCGCGGTTTGCGCGGCTTGCCGGGTGAGGGCTTGGGCGCATCCTTGCCGCCCAGCAGGCCGCCCTGCTGCAGGTGTTCCATCCAGGCCAGCGCGTCGACGTAGGCCATGAAGTGGCGCAGATAACCGGGGGCCAGCTCGCCCATGCGGGTCATGGCGCGGTGGACGAGCACGGCCGAATTCAGCGGCCCGCCATCGCCCGGCCCCTGCGCCAGCGATTGCCGGACCTGGCTGCGCGTGCGCACGGCACTCCACAGCGCCTGGAACTCGGCAACGGCCGGCATTGCCGGGAACGCCGTGGTTGGCGTTGATGGATCGGTGGTCAGCGGGTGGGCGCCCGGGGCGCTGTCGGCACGCGCCCGCAGCGCACCGCGCAGGGCGTGCAGGGCGGCCTGGCCGGGCCGCGTGCCGGGGGCGCCGGCGGTCGGTGCCGGCGTGATCAGCGCCTGCGCATACGCGGCCACGTGGGTGGCCAGTGTCTGTTCCAGCAGTGCGCGTGCTGCGCCGTCATGGTCCTGCGCACGCTCTGCCAGCGACTGCATCGCCTGCAGCCGCCACGGCGTGTGGCCAGGTGCGGGCTGCGCCAGCCACTCGGCCAGCTGCGCGCGCGGATCGATCCGATCAGTGCGCATCGCGCGGTGCCGACGGGCGGGGCATCGGGGCGATCTCCACCCGGCGATTGCGCGCGCGGCCTTCCTCGTCGGCGTTGGAGCCCACCGGCTGCTCGGCACCGAATGCGGCCGCGAACACGGCATTGGCCGGCACGCCCTCGGCGATCAACGCGCGGGTCACGGTCAACGCACGTTCGGCCGACAGGGCCCAGTTGTCGGCGAACTGGCGGTTGCCTTCGCGCACCTGACGGTCGTCGGTGAAGCCGCTGACCATCAGGATCTCCTCGCGCGACGCGAGGTACCCGGCCAGCGGCGCCGCCAGGCTCTTCAACAGGTCGCGGCCTTCCGGCTGCAACTGGTCGGAATTCAAGGCGAACAGCACGCTGCCGCGGATGCCGATGCGGCCATCCACCAGCGTGACGCGGCCGGCCGCCAGCGGCACCGCCAGCGCCTGTTCCAGGGTCTGGCGACGCTGGGCCTCGGCCTGGCGTTGTCTGACTTCCTGGTCCAGGCGGTCGGACAGCTCCACCTGCAGCACCACCACGCCGACCAGAATCAGCACGAACGCGCCCAGCAGCACCGACATCAGGTCGCCAAAGGCGGCCCAGATCGGCGCGCCGGACTCGCCGTCGGACTCGATCTCACCGCTCATGCGGTTTCCGTTTCCGCGGCGGCGCCGCGGCCGGCGAGGGCCTGCAGCTCCTCGATGATCTGCTTCTGCGAGAGCACGCTGAGATCGATCACTTCACGCGCCTGCGCGACGTAGTACGCCAGCTGGTCGTCGCTGCGCGCCAGCGTGGTTTCGAGCGCGCCGGCAATCTGCTCCAGGCGTTCGCCCAGCCCCTGGCTGGCGCTGCCGAAGGTGTGCATGGCGGTGCCGAAGGCGTCGGCCAGGCTGGCCACGTCCACGGCACCGCCGGTGACCTGTGCCGCTACCGCGTCGAGCTTGCCGGTTTCGGCGGCAATGTGGTCGGTGAAGCGACTGCCCACGCGCTCCATAAGCTCGGCCGAGGTGCTGACGAGGGCATCGACCGCGCCACGCTGCTCGGTGGACGCGTGGTTGACGGCGTCGAGCAGCGTTCCCAGCGTGGCCAGCAGGTGGCTGCGTTCTTCCAGCATCGCCGTGTCGTGGACCATGCTGTCGGAGAGCTTCTGCCGCAGTTCGGCCACCACCTCGGCCGCTGCCTTGGGCGCTTCCGACGCGGCCTGGACCAGGCGCGAGATTTCGCTGATGGTGTCGCTGGCGTGTGCCTGGGCCTGCGCGGTGATGGTCTCGGCGGTGGCGGCCAGGGTGTCGCAGATCGCCTGCTGGCGCTGCGCGACCTGATCGCCGGTGCGCTCCCAGCGCTCGCCCAGCGTGGCCGACAACGTGTCGAAGGCGGCCGTCCAGGTGGTCAGGCGCAACGTATCGCGCGACTCCAGTGCCGCCTGCAGGCCGGTGTGGGACTGCTGCATCGCCTCGATCAGCGACAGGCTGCGCGCCTCCAGCGCGTCCGCCGCGGCGGCCACCGCCAGCTGGTTGCGCTCCACCAGGGCCGCGTTGACGCTGTCCTGGCGCGCCAGTGCGTCCTGCCAGGCGGTGGCGGCGCTGGCAGCGCCCGCATCCAGCCGCTGTGCAAGCGCATCCAACAAGTCGGCCGCACGTTGATCGTGGCGCTCGCCGAACCGGGCCAGTGCCGTGCCAAGCTGGGTGGTCAGGGCAGTCTGGGTCTGCGACTGCGCCTCCAGGCCGGCCTGCCAGGTGTCGGCCGAGGCCTGCAGGCGCGCCGACACGGCATCAAGCAGGGCCACGGTGCGGGCATCATCGCGCGCGGCTGCCGCAGCGAGATCCGCGCGCAGGGCGCTGGCCAGCGTCGCGCCGGCGTCCTGCTGTGCGCTGGCGAGCGCGTGCTGCGCCGCCTGCTGTTCGGTCACGCCGCGTTCCCACTGCTGCACGGTGTCCTGCAGGCGGGCGGACACCGTCTCGACCAGCGTCCCGATCCGGGCATCGTGGTCCGCGGCGAACCCGCCGAGCGCGCCGCGCAGGTCGGCGGCCAGCGCCGTCTGGGCCTCGCGCTGCGCGCCCAGTGCGCGCGTCCAGTGGTCTGCCGCCGCGGCGCGGCTGGTCTCGAAACCGGCGCTGAGGCCATCCAGCTGCCGTTGCACCGCGTCGCCCACGGCCGTCTGCAGCGTCGTGTTCTCGCGGACGATGCCGGTGAGCGTGCCTTCCAGCAGCGGCTGCAGCACACCGCCGATGGCCCGGGCGCTGTCGGCCACGCCGGCCTGCAGCGTGGCTTGTACCGCGTCGGCGAAGCGGGCGTGGTCGGCGTCCATGCGGGCATGGAACGCCTCCTGGCTGGCAAGCAGGCGCTCGCTGGCCGCCGTACTGCTCTGCTCGATGGCCTGCGTCATGGCCTGCAGGCGCTCGACCAGGGTGGGCAGCACGCCGGCCTGCTGCTCCAGCAGGCGCAGGGTTTCGCTGCGCTGGTGCGCCTGCGAGTGCACGTGCAGCGTGGTGGCGATCTGGCCATCCAGGCCCTGCACGGCCAGCAGCCGTTCGCGCCGGCACAGCGCCGACAGCAGGCCGAGCATGGCCGAGGTGGCCACACCGGCGATGGAGGTGCCGAAGGCGACCGCCAGTCCTTCGACCGGCGCGCCAAGCGACCCGCGGATGGCCTGCAGGTCGGTGGCATGCGCCAAGGCCAGCCCGGTGCCGCGCAGGGTGGCCATCATGCCCAGCAGCGTGCCGAGCATGCCCAGCAGCACCAGCAGGCCGACCAGGTACGGGGTGAGCGTGGGTGCCGGCAGCGCGATGCGCTCGCCTTCCACCCGCAGCCGGACGGCATGGCGCAGGGCCGGCGGTACACGCTGCAGCCAACCGGCCAGACCGTCGCCGGCGGCGGCCACGTCGCGAACGGCCGCCTCCAGCGCCCGGGTGCCCTGCCGGTAGCGGTACAGCTCCACACCACCGGCGAGATAACAGGCACCGATCAACAGGGCGACCGCCGCACCCACCGGGTTGGAACCGACATAGCCGGCGCCGATCCAGCAGACCGCGGTCAGGCCGAGGAGGAAGACAACAACGTAGAGGCTGTTCTTGAACATGGGGTCCCAGTTATCGGGGCCGAAGCGCTGCAAGCAGGCCTTCGATCGGTTGGAAACGAACGTCCAGCTCGGCCATCGCGACGTTCTGCATATCGATGCGGAACGCGGTGCGCCAGGCGGAAACGAGGGGTGGGGCAGGGGCCGGTTCGGCCACCGGTGCAGGCTCGGCCGCGTCCTGCAGCCGCTGGAAATGCGCGGCGAGCAGCGTCGGGATGCCGGCCAGCAGGGCGTTTTCGCGCGGGCTAAGGGTCTGCTCCATGACCGCGTCGATCTCCGCCAGCCGCGCCATCGCCGGCGACCGTGCCGCCAGCATGTCGCGCAGCCGGCCGCGCAGGCGTCCGGTGGCGGCCATCATCGCCCGCTGCTGGGCCTGATAGCGCTGGCCGAATACCGGGAACGCCGCACCCTCGGCCACGGCACGCTCCAGCGCGTCGTCCTGCTGCAGCGACGCAAGCAGCGTGGCGCGGCTGCGTGCGCAGTCCGCGTCTTCCGCAGCGTCGAACACCGCAGCGTCCTCAGGGGCGGCAGGCAGGCGGCCATCGAGCGCGCGCGACAACGCCACCGCCCGCGTCCAATCCACCCATTGGCTCAGGCGGTCGGATAGGTCGGGGCTGGACAACGCGATCCCGCCGTCCATGAGCCCGGACAGCAGGCGGATGAAGGCCGGGCCCGCTACAGGCGTCCGGTGCGGCGTAATGGGCATGGTTCCGCGTAAAAACGGCGAATTTTACACGCGATCGGTGGGGGGCGCCGGTTCCCGGCGTTCAGCCCCGGGGCGGGGTGCGGCCTTGCGCCGCAGGGGGCCGCCGCGCATCGCGTATCATCGGCCGTCGATTTTTCCAGTGCGTCCGGTCGCTGCGCTCCTGATCATGCCGTCTTCACCGTCCACCCCGAACCCGGCCGCCGCCGACGATGGCGATGCGCTGCGGTTCTGCAGCACCTGCGCCTTCTCAGATGCCTGCGCGTCGCAGGGCTACGACAAGAGCGCGCTCTCCGAGCTGCATGTGCTGGTGGACCATGTCGGCCCGTTCCATGCCGGCGAGCCGGTGTTCCGGGCCGGGGAGCCCTTCGACGCGATCGCCGCGGTCCGTGCCGGCATGGTCAAGACCTCGGTCAGCGACAGCCAGGGCCACGAACAGGTGCTGGGCTTCAGCCTGCCAGGCGAGGTGATCGGGCTCAACGCCATCCACGACGGGCGCTATCCCTGCGACGCGGTGGCGCTGGATACCGTGTACCTGTGCCGGTTTTCGTTCCCGCGCATGAGCCTGCTGGCGACCCGCATGCCGGGCCTGCAGGCGCGGCTGTTCAGCCTGCTGAGTGCCGAGATCGGCAAGGTGGCGCTGCTCGCGGCCAACCACCGCACCGATGCCCGGGTGGCCGCGTTCCTGCTGGACCTGTCCGAGCGCTATGCGCGGCGCGGCTTCTCGGCCACCCGCTTCACGCTGATGATGGCGCGTACCGACATCGCCAACTACCTGCGCATGGCGCCGGAGACCACCACGCGCGTGCTGCGACGCCTGCAGGACGATGGCCTGATCGCGATCCAGCAGCGCGAGGTGGTGCTGCTGCGGCCGGATCGCCTGGCCGCGCTGGTGGCGGCCGCCGACGCAGACTGACGACAGGCTGCGCTGCGATCAGTACAGCTCGCAGTGCAGCCGGCCCTGCGCCGTCAGCGCCTCCCAGCCGTTGTGCGATCCCGCATCCGTCGCTATGTCGTCAATGGCGCCGCGTACCGCCGACTCGAGGTGCCGGCGGTTGCCGCAGAGATACAGGTGGGCACCACGCTCGAGCCATGCGCCGATCTGTGCGGCGTGCTCGCCGATCGCGTCCTGCACGTAGTACTTGGCCTGGCCATCCCGCGAGAACGCGGTCAACAGCGTGGTCAGCCGCCCGTCCTGCTGCCAGGCCTCCAACTGCGTGCGGTACAGGAAGTCTTCCGCGCGGTGTTTTTCGCCGAACACCAGGCAGACGTCGCGCCGCGGGTTGCCGGCCGCCATCTCCTGGATCAGGCCCATCAACGGCGCGATGCCGGTGCCGGTGCCGATCAGCAGCACCGGGCAGTCCGGATCGTCGGGCAGGCGAAACCCGGGGTTGGCGCGGCAGTAGACCCGGACCGTCCCGCTGCCCTGCAGCAGCGATCCGGTGCCGGCCCCGCGCCGTTCGCGTCCGCGACGCACGTAACGGACCTCGCGCACGCACAGCGCGACCTGCGTCTGCCCGGCCGCCGAGGCGATCGAGTACGCGCGGGGCAGGCAGGGCGACAGCAGCGCGATCAGGCGATCCAGCGGCAGGGTGTCCGGGCTGGCATGGTCCTGCAGGATGTCCAGCAGGTCGTGGCCGTGCAGGTACGCCTCCAGCGCGGCACGCTGGCTGCTTTTGAGCAGCAGTTTGAGCGGCTCGCTGCCGCCCAGCCGGGCGATCTCGCGCAGCACCGCGCGCCCGGGCAGCCGCAGTTCGCGGTCGGCCAGCTGCAAGGCGGCCTCGGGATCGCCGTACCAGTCCGCCAGGGCCTGCAGAAGCACCGGATCGTTGTCGGGGATCACATGCAGCGTGTCGCCCGCCTGGTAGGCGATGCCGCTGCCGGTGAGGTCCAGGGTGATGTGCCACGCGGCGGGATCGCTCTGGTTCAGGCGTTCGCGCGCCACGATCGCGGCACTGAACGCATGGTCCTGCCCGTAGGCGGTGACCTGCAGGCAGAGATCCTGCGCCGCCGTGCCGTCGCCGGCCAGCACCTCTCCGAGCGCCGGCGCCCAGCGGTCAAAGAACGCGGGATAGCACGCATCGGCGTCGACCCGCTGCAGCAGGGGGAGGGCGTGGTGCTCGCCCAGCAGCGCGTCGAGCGCCTTGGTGAAGCCGCAGAAGCGCGGGTAGCCGGTGTCGCCCAGGCCGAACACCGCGTAGCGCAGCCCCTGCAGGCTGGGTGCCTGGCGCAGCGCGGCGTAGAAGCGCTCGCCGTTGGCCGGCGGCTCACCATCGCCGAACGAACTGGCCACTGCCAGCAGCACATCGCCGTGGCCGAGCTGCGCCACGTCGATGTCATTGAGCGGCAGCAGCTGCGGCGCGTGGTCGCGCAGGGCCGGGTGCGTCTCCAGGCGCCGGGCGAGGGCGCGTGCCGTGCCCGACTCGGAGCCATAGCCAAGCAGAACACGCTGGATCGGCGCCATCGCGTTCATGCGGCGGCGTAGGCGTCGTCGAACTTCTCCTTGCTGAACTCCACGGCGTCGAAATCGGCCATGAGGTCATTCACCACGCGGCGGATGCTGATGTAGGCGGTGATGGCGCCCTCGGCATCGAACAGGGGCTGCACGGTGGTATCGACCACGTACAGCACGCCGCCCTTGCCCAGGTTCGGCACAATGCCGGTCCAGGTGCCGCCGGCCTTGATGGTGTCCCACATGTCCTTGTAGACGGCCTTGGGCACGTCGGGGTGGCGCACGATGCTGTGCGGCTGCCCGATCAGCTCCTCGCGCCGGAAGCCGGTGAGCGTGCAGAACAGGTCGTTGGCGTAGGTGATGGTGCCCTGCAGGTCGGTGGTGGAAATCACCATGACGTTGTCGAGGGCCTGCAGCAGCTGGGTGGAGTCGGGACGGTAGCTCATGACGGGTTCCTGTTGCGGTGTCGATGGGGCCGCGTGGCGGGTGGCCGGCGCGGTGACGTCGTGTCCTGCATAGGAATACGGCAGCGCCACGCGGACCGCGTTGACATTGGTCAAGTGCCCGTCGTGCACGCCTGCGACATGGCGTCGCAGGGTCCGCCGAAGGTTGCAACGCACGGTCGTGCGCAGTGGCCGCCGCTCGCGTACATCTTCGGTGGCGATGCCGCGTGCAGCCGGGAGGAAACCACATGGAGGACGAGGTCACTGCGACCGTGCATCGCGCGTATCGCGCCGGCATGCCGCTCGCCGATCAGCTGCAGGCCCTGCTCGGTGCGCTGGCGCGGCAGGTGAAGGCGGTAGAGGCAACCATCGAGGTTGCGGTCATGCTGCCGCCACAGATCCATCTGCTGCCGCCGCGCCTGCGGGCGGGCGTCACCGTGCGCCATGCCTTCGCGCTCACCTACGCGGGCGGCGTGCTGGGTGAGCTGCGGTTGGGCTGGGCGCGGCCAGGGCCGGAGGTGGAGATCCTTCGGTTCTGCACACTGTTCGCCCGGCGCTGCGCGCTGCTGGTCAAACGCCATGAGCTGCAGGCGTGGGCCGCGTCGCGGCTGTCGCGGCCGTTGTTGCTGGTCGGCGTGTGTGCGCCGCGCAACCGGCTCGACGCCTTCGTGGAAAAGGCCGCGCGCAGCCGTCTGCCGGTGGTGTTGAACGGCGAGTTCGGCACGGACACCGCCGAGCTGGCCGCCGCAATCCATGCCGCCGGCCCTTGCTGCGATGCGCCTTTCGTGGAGATCCAGTGTGCGGACCCGACCGGCGCGCCGGCCGAGTGGTTCGAGCAGGCCCAGGACGGCAGTCTGTTCCTCAATGGCATC
This sequence comes from Stenotrophomonas sp. GZD-301, assembly GCF_049310345.1. Lineage (NCBI taxonomy): Bacteria > Pseudomonadati > Pseudomonadota > Gammaproteobacteria > Lysobacterales > Lysobacteraceae > Stenotrophomonas > Stenotrophomonas sp. GZD-301. Next base: position 25,835 of record NZ_JBMOWY010000024.1, read on the forward strand.
GACGCACTGCCGCTGGCGCTGCAGGTGCAGCTGCCGCACCGCATCCATTGCCTGCAGGGGCAGCGCCTGCAGGGGCCTGCAGGCACGCGCTGCCGGGTCATCGTTTCGTGCAGCAGCGACCTGTCGCAGCGCGTACGCGAGGGACGTTTCTCGCAGACCCTGCTGGCCGAGCTCGACTTTCTGGCCACCGACGTGCCGCCGCTGCGCGAGCGGCTTGGCGAGCTGGACGGCCTGGTGGGCATGCTGCTTGCCCGGCATGGCTTCGACCCGTCGGCGCTGGTCACCGACGAGCTGCTTGCCGCGCTGCGCGGACACACCTGGCCGGAGAACCTGTTTGAACTGGAGCGGGTGGTCGTCCGGCTGGCCGCGATGGGCGAGGGCGAGCCGTTGCGCGGTGACGACCTGCTCGCGCACGTGCCGCGCCTGCGCGAGCTGCCGGGGGCTCTCCCTGAGCAGACTCTGGTGCCGCGCGCCGCACCCGGTTTCGTGACACCCCGGACCGCGCAGCACCCGCCGCGGCCCGTCGCCCACTGGGCCTGCATCGCACTGCAGGCGGACGCGGCAGCGCTGGAGCCGGTCCATGATGCCGTGCGCCGTGCCGTCCTGTTCTTGGGCGAGCATCATGCCGACGCGCTGTCGCTGGGACTGCTCGCGCGCGAGGTGCATGTCAGCCCGTCGCACCTGGGCTACCTGTTGCGCACCGAGCTGGGCACCTCGTTCAAACCGCTCCTGCAATGCCTGCGCATCGAGCAGGCCAAGCGGCTGCTGTGCGAGCAGCCCCGCCTGCGCATCACCGAGATCGCACAGCGCGTGGGGTTTGGCGACCTCAGCCACTTCGAGCGCAGCTTCCGCCGCCAGGTCGGCGCCTGCCCCCGCGCGTACCGGCGCGGCGGGCAGGCGTGACGGTGAATCAGTCGATGACGAGAAGACTGCGGATCGCGTCGTGCTGACGGCTCAATGCGGTTCGCACCAGATAGTCTTCGATCAACGCTGCAGCGGCTTTGCGCTGCGCGTCCATGTCAAGCAACGAGGCATATTCAATGCCAGCGTGATCAGGATCCCGCTGGAACGGCGCCTGCAACGCGGAGGCACTGGTCAGCGTAAGGAACGTGGTCGCTTTGTGCCCGTCGAACACCACGAAGGTGCACTCATAGCTGGGTCCACCCGGTCGCGGCGTGTTGTGGGATTGCCACTCAACCTTGATACCCGGTCGCGGCACCTCATCCTGGCTCGACTTGCGCTTGGATGCGCCCAACGCTCTCGCGAACTCCGCAGGATCGAATCCAATGATGTCCTCGTAGCTGGCCCGAATCACGGCGGCAGCATCGATTCCGCAAAAACCGATTCGATCGATGGCCAGATACGGATTCTCAGCCAATGCCCTGAACATGGCCAGGTCGTCACTGTATGCAACGGAGAGCTGTACAGTGTCACCAAATGTCCGCCTCATCGTTTCCAGCGTCCTCCGCAGGCGTTGCCGGCCCTGGGTGATGCGCTCTGCCGACGCAGTGCTGACATGTCCCTTCCAGAAGTTGCCGGCGCTCGCGGCGGTACGCTGGGCGATGGAATCCATCAGCGCCTTGCACATGTCTGCCGCACTGTCACCTTCGGCGGCAACAGTATCACCTGCCATCGCGTTCACCGTGTCGCGGAAGCCAGCCTGAAGCTCAGGCGTTATGTAGCTCTGGTATATCTGCTCGATGCGCTGGAGGCGTTTTGGCAGCTTGTCCGCATGGTGTGAGGAGTTGTCTGCCACCTCACAGATCATGGTCAGGTTCTCGCGCAGGTGGTAATCCAGGTCCGGCAGGGGCAACGTGACGCCCATATCGGTGCCCGGGACGATCCTGAGTCGATCGCGCTCCAGGTCCGACCAGGTGGCCACCGCTTCGATTGTGTCTCGGCGGGGCAGTGTGACGTCGATCAGCTCCATCAGGATGGGACGCGAGCTCAGGTTCGGGTCCGGACCTGCGCCTGCGCCGTTCTGACGCTCGCCGTGCCAGGTGTATCCCAGGCGGTGAAGCGCAAACGGTTTGATTCCGTCGTTGAGGAGGATGCCGGGCAGGAGCGTGGGCGAAGGGATCGTTTCGTCGCTGAGCTGGCGCCGATCATCGGTCCACAGCCCGAGACGATCGCGATCGAAGACCCGTCTCAACGTTTGCGGTGAATCACAGGTAAGCGTGTAGTTGACGGTCGCGTCGGCGGGCAGAGCTTCAGTGACAGGACGCAGTGGCGATACATCCTGTGGCCGCGCATTGATCGCGGTTGCAACCTTGAGCCCTGCAGTCCGCAGTGCATCGATCAGGATGTCTTCGATGTCACCGTACAGGCTGTTCTGGATTGTCGCGGGCAACCACGGATCGATGATGGCCTGGGTGTCCCAGTCTGACTTTCCCACACCGAAAAGATCATGGTCACCGCGCGATATCGCCATGATCGCATCGAACGCATTGCCCCCCTTGATGTAGAACCGTACGGCACGGGGCGCTTTCCGCAGCGGGAACTTTTCGCGCACGGATGCGTCGAGCTGATCGATCCTGTCGGCGATGTCGGCGAGCGATTCCACCAATGCTTTGCGGATGCCAGGATGGTTGGCAGCATTGTTGATCAGTGCGGTGAGACGGCGACTGAACTCGCGACGCACCTCGCGCTGGGCGCTTGTCTCTTTCATTGGGGATCCTCCGTGCCCGACGCCGCGCCCATCGCCTGGTCGGCCTCGCGGATGGCGGCCTCCATTGCGGCGTCGGCGGCGCTGTCGGCCTGCTGCATCGCGCGGGTGGCGGCATCCATCGCCTGCGCCATTGCATCCGTCGCGCCGGGCAGACCCTGCATCGCCCGCTGCACGGCGGCGTCGCTCTCGGCCATTGCCTTGTCCACCAGTGCCTGGGCCATCTGCAGGGTGTCCTGCATCAGTGCGGGGCCGCTAGGCGGCGCAGACGCGTCTGGCGCACCCGGCGCCGGGGTAGGGGTGTCGTCGACCATGTTCGGTTCTCCTTGGGGACGGGATGCGGGGCGAAAGGGACGGGCCGGCGATGCCGGCGCAGCGGCGTGCAAGGTGCCCAGCGCATCGCGCAGCGCCTGTTCGGCATCGGCCAGCGCACGGTTGGCGCTATCCAGCGCAGCGCGCCGACCCTGTTGCACGGCCTCCTGCGCGGCCGCCGTTGCGCTGGCCATCAGTTCGGCGTGTGCGGGGGGCGCGACGGCACTCATGCCGGCGTTGCCTCGGGCGCGACGCCCACGACAGGCACGGGGCCGAAGAACTGCAGCGACACCACGCCGTGATCGACCTGGAGCACGGCGCGCACGCCATCGGCGTCGATCCGGAACGTGCAGCGACGCCCGTCCTGCGCCAGGCGGCCCTGGGTGGGGCGATGCGCGGTCAGGAAGGCGCGCGCACGGTCCAGGTACGATGCCGCCGCTGCCGCTGCCACCTGCGGGTCGGTGAGGTCGCCGGGCGTGTTCGCCGCCACCTGCTGTACGGCCAGGGAGATGCGGTCGAAGCCCACAGGGCGCTCCTGCAGCCAGGTGGCCAGGCTGGCTGCCACCTCCGCCGGGGAGGGCAGGCCATCGACCTGCGGACAGTCCAGCGCACCCAGCAGGGCGGGCAACAGCGCCTGCAGCGTGGCCGTGGCGGCCTGTGCGCGTTCCTCCGGGGTGGATGCCGACGATGCGCAGCGCGCATACAGGCGCAGGTAGTCGCAGAACTCCACCGGGGTGCGTGCCTGCGCCGCGGCAAACGCGCCTGCTTCCTTGATCACGTCCAGGGGAATACCCAGCGTCGGGCAGGCGATGATGGTTTCGGCCAGGGCCAGGGTTTCGCCGAAATCCATGCACTGGAACAGCGGCGACGCGTCCAGCTGGAAGTCGCGCAGGCCCAGCGTGCCGGTCATCAGATAGGCCATGTCGGCCAGATAGTGATCGGTGCGGATGCGGTGGATCTGCGCGTCGAGCACGTCGTCGTGCTCACCGGCCTCGTAGCGCGCCAACAGGTCCAGATCGTTTGGCGCCAGGGTCATCAGCTTGACCGGGCTGACCCGTGTCATCAGCCGGGACAACAAGGTGAACGGCGATGCGTGCAGGCCGCTCTGGACGGCTTCCAGCAGCAGCGTTTCATCGGCGAACGCATAGCGGCGGCCGGCCGGCGCAAGCGCCCACGCCAGCCATTCGGGCCCGCCGTCGATGAAGCGCAGCACCTGCTGGCAGCGTGGCGAGAGCTGTGCGGCACCGGTAATGGTGCGGCCGGCCAGTGTCACGGTCATGGGCGTTCTCCTGGGTCTCAGCCGGCCGGAAAGTCTTTGAGTACGGTCGCGGCGGCAGTGCCGACACGTGCGAAGTCGTCGGTGGCGCCCTGCATCAGCGACTGGGCCTGGGTCAGCGCCTTGGCGTACTTGTCCTCGCCGGTGGCCAGGTACTGCGCCATTGCCACGCCGGCGGCCGTGGTAGCGATGGTGGAAACGTTGCGCAGCGCATCGGCCGCATCCTGCACGGCGATCGCGGCCGACTGCGCCACCGACTGGTACGCCTTGCCGGCACCACTGGTGAGCACCACCTGTGGGCTCATGGTGGCGAACTGCACCTGGTTGATGACATCGATGACCTGGGCATTGACCTTGGTCGGGTCCATGAGAGTTCCTTGCTGGCGTCAGGAAGACGGGGTGTCGTTCGGATCGGACGCCGGCGCGGCAGGCGCCGGCGGCGGCGGCGGTGTGGCCGCGGCCGAGAGGTCGTGCAGGGTCTGCAGGTCCGCCTGCGCGGTGCTCGCGTTGGCGCTGGAGCCGATCGCCTGTGCCTGGAGCGCGCCGATGGCGGCCTTGCCCTCTGCGGTGGCGGCAGCGATCACGGCGGCCGGCGGCGGCGGGAGGGGCGGTGGGCCCGGCAGCGCGGCCACATTCGGCGGCGGGGGCGGCACGGGCGGCGGCGGGGGCGGCGGCACCGGGAACGGCGCGGAGATCATCTTGGCGCAGGCGGCAGTGATCGCCGCGGCGCTGATCATGCTCGCGCTCTGCTGGCGGTTGACCGCGTTGTGCATCGCATTGCCGAGTGTTTCCAGCAGTACGATGTCGAGCATGGCGTGCGCCTGGCCGGGCGCCTGGCCGGCGGCGAGCGTCACGATGCCACTGACCGTGTCGACGATCTGGCTGTTCATGGTTCCTGGGTCGCTCATGTCGACGTCGCTCCTTTCTGGATGATCAAGGCAAGGGTCTGTGCGAGTGCGGCACCGGCCATGACCTGTCCGCGTTGCTGGTTGGCGATGGCGTTCTGCATGGCCAGGCCGAGCGAATCGGCCATCGTCAGGTAGGTCGCCGCCATCGCGAAGGCGGGGGCCTGGCCAAGGGCCATCGCCGACCCTGCGTCGGTGATATCGACCAGGGCGGCGATGGCGGGGACGTCGGCCATGCCGTACGTTCCGGACCGGGATGGGCCAGCACGTCAGGCGCGATCCCCCGCGCCTGCGGACTGGATCAGCCCAGGCCCAGGATTTCCCGCGTGGCCACGCCGTTGGACGCGGTATCGATCGCATACAGGGTGGAAACACCCTGCGTGGTCGAGGCCTGCATGGTCACGTAGGACTGCTGCTGGTTGTTGGTCGCGTTGTGCGCGGCGTTGGACAACGCCTGGCTGGTGGCGACGAACAGGTTGCCCATCGCGATCGCCGGCGAATCGCCGAGGACCTTGGTGTTCACCTGCGAGACCGAATCGGTGATCTGGTTGTTGACGGCAGTGGGAAATGCCATGGTGGTTGCTCCTTGTGGGACGACTGCGGAAAGGAAGGGTCCAGCGGCGGGTCACATCAGCCGAGGATCTTCCGGGTGGCGGCGCCGGTAGCGCCGGTATCGAGCGAGTAGAGCAGCGACACGCCCATCGTGGTCGCCGCCTGCGCGGTGACGTACATCTGCTGCTGGGCCAGCGTGGCGTTGTGCGCGGCGTTGGCCAGTGCCTGCGCGGTGGCCTGGTACAGGTTGCCCATCGCAGTGGCCGGGGACGTGCCCAGCACCTGCAGGTTGGCCTGCGAGACCGAATCGGTGATCTGGTCGTTGACGGCGGTCGGGAATGCCATGTGCGCGACTCCTTGGCGTCAGGCGGGGTTACGCGCCCAGGATCTGCTTGGTGGCCACGCCGGTGGTGGCGGTGTCCACGGCATACAGGGTGGCCACGCCCATCGTGGTGGCGGCCTGCGCGGTCACGTAGCTCTGCTGCTGCGCATTGGTGGCGTTGTGCGCGGCATTGGCCAGCGCCTGCGCGGTGGCCTGGTACAGATTGCCCATCGCGATGGAGGGGGCGTCGCCCAGCACCTTGGTGTTGACCTGGGTGACCGAGTCGGTGATCTGGTTGTTTACGGCGGTCGGGAATGCCATGTAATGCTCCTTGTTATGCAGCGGTCAGTGATGCGCGATCAGCCCAGGCCACGAACGCCGGTGCTGAGGATTTCCTTGGTGGCCACGGCGGTGGAGGCGGTATCGATGGAGTACAGCGTGGCCACACCCATCGTGGTCGCCGACTGCGCGGTCACGTAGCTCTGCTGCTGGGCGTTGGTGGCGTTGTGGGCAGCGTTGGCCAGCGCCTGCGCGGTGGCCTGGTACAGGTTGCCCATCGCGATCGCCGGCGCATCGCCGAGGACCTTGGTATTGGCCTGGGTGACGGAGTCGGTGATCTGGTCATTGACGGCGGTCGGGAATGCCATGTGAATCTCCTGCGGTTGTGGGTAGGCAAGACGGCGGAATTTCACGGCGTCCGGGTCCTGCCGATCATTCGCCACCGGTCTGTCGCTGTGCCGGGGAGCGTCACGTGGCGGAAGGTCGTTGCACCGTGGGGCCACAGTAGGCCGGTGGCCGGAACGCCGATACGCGCCGATGACGGAAAATGCGGCGCCGATGACGGCAAAGCAGGGCGCAGCTGTCGGGAGATTCCCCACATCGATGCGCGATTGCGCCGTATTCGCTGCGTTACGTACCGCAGCGGTGGTGCGGCAGGAGCGGATATGGAAGGATTGCCGCCACTACCCAGGGAACGGAGCAGGCATGAAGCAGGAGAGTCTGGTGCAGGCGGCCATCATCGCGTCGCTGGAGGTCTACGGTGACCGCAATGCCGTGCACACCGATGTGTTTGCGCCTTACGCGAATCAGCAGGGCGTCACGGGTGGCAAGTATCCGGGAGACATCATTGGCCTGCTCGACGGGGCGAGGATCCTGCTGCTGGAGGTCAAGGAACTGGACTATGACGTGACGACCGGCAGCCCGGTTCTGAACCAGTTCAACGTTGCACAGTTCCTTCAGTACGACTGGCTGGAGCAGTCAGGCGTTCCGATCCAATACGCCTACGCCGCTCGCGACGAGATGCCGTACTTCCTCTTCCCGCGTCGTCGCGAATGGCCGTATGCGACGCTGAATCGAACCCGTGTATCCCCGCCAGGCGAGCTGATGGATTCGCTGGCCAACTTCATCGCGAAGCGACCCGCGATTGAAGTGCACGGGAATCTGCTGGACTGGCTGCTCAACCTCTCCGCCGCATCGTCCGCGTCTGGCTTGATGCTGCTGGGGTTTCTGGGATCAAGCGCTTCCAATCTGAAGTCGTCGATCCTGATCATCCAGGCAGCGGCCGGTGGATTGACTGCGTTGCCTGCAGCAGCGGTTCGTGCAGCACTTCGAAGCGTCCTGAGCAAGGAACAAACGGACGAGGAGGCGCTGTACGACGAGCGCCAACGCAAGATTGATGAGGCGCGCGAGGCGATTTTGGATCATGTAGCCCGGCACAAAAAGCGGATGGCGGACCGGGATCAACGGGTGGATGTGCGAGCGGAGGAGCTTGGAGATGAGGAAAGTGACATGCGCGGCCGCGAGCTTACCGACGAGGAGCTGGAAGCGGTCAGGATGCGCGCTCGCAACGAGGTTGAGAGCGAGATTCTTGAAGACATTGTCGCAAGGCAGAAGACGTCCAGGCCCACTGCCGTGGTGCGCCGCGGCCACAACCGCACGCCATGATGGAATAGGCCTCGCCGCCACGACACATATTGAGACGGGTATTGAAATGAATCGCACACTGCTGACGCGCGGCTTCGTCCTGATGGTCGGCCTGCTGTGCGCAGGCCTCGCGGCCGCCGCCGAACCAACACCCACCACCCCCGGTATCCGCCACGTGCAGGCGTTCGATCTGCCGGTGTCGCCGTATCTGAGCGCCGAGGCCAAAGCCAGCGTCGCCAACGCCATCACCCACGGCGACCCCACCGCGAAGATGGACAACGCGACCCTGCTCAAGGCGCTGCCGGAGCTGCGGCGCGGCACCGAAGCCTGGGCGGCAGGCGAAGTAGCCGCGCTGCAGGAACGGTATCCAGTCACCCTGCACCAGGAAACCTGGAACGGCGTGCGTGTGGTGCGCGTGCAACCGCGCAGCGCGCCTACCACGCCGGCGCGCCAACGCCTGCTGATTGAACTGCACGGCGGCGCGTTCGTGTTCGGCAGCGCCAACAGCCTGGGCCTGATGGAGGCGATCCCGCTGGCCGCAATGACCGGCGCCACGGTGGTGGCGGTGGAGTATCGGATGGGGCCGGAACATCGGTTCCCCGCCGCCAGCGAAGACGTGGCGGCGGTATACCGCGCCGCGCTGGAGCGGTTCCCGGCACGCCATATCGGCCTGTTCGGCTGCTCGGCCGGCGGCGTGCTGACCGGCGAATCGCTGGCGTGGTTTGCCAGGGAGAAACTGCCGATGCCGGGGGCGGCAGGCCTGTTCTGTGCAGGCGGCGACGCACGTTATGGCGGCGATACCCGCTATGTCGCCGCTGCGCTCAACGACGCGCTGCTGCCGCACGCCGACGGCACACTGCCGATTGCCGAGGACCTGTACTACGGCGACGTGGACTTCCGTGATCCGCTGGTATCGCCGGTGTTCTCCGACGCGGTGCTCGCGCAGTTCCCGCCAACCTTGTTCATCACCGCCACCCGCGCGGCCGAACTCAGCAACGTGGCCTACACCCATTCGCGCCTGGTCGACCTGGGGCGCACCTCGGATCTGCATGTCTGGGACGGGCTGGGTCACGCCTTCCACCTGGACGCCCGGCTGCCCGAGAGCCAGCAGGCCTATCGGGTCATGGCGCGCTTCTTTGCCCGCCACCTGGAGATGACGCTGCCGGTCCCGTAACCGCCGGCACCGGCCGCCGTGCATACGGAGTGCACACATCCGTATGCACGACGCTTACATGGCATTGCCTACGGTGGGACACGGGCGCTACGGCAGCCCGTTCCCCGCAGAAGGAGTCAACCATGAACCCCAACATCCCCGAAGGCACCCTGATCATCGTCGCTGACGGCGGCTCGGCCCGCGTGTTCACCAACGTCGGTACCCGCCACGCACCCGTGCTCAAGCAGCAGGACGAACTGAAGGTGCAGGACATCAGCGAACACGGGGTATCGGGGCAGGGTCCCTCCGGCTCGATGCCGCAGGACATGAGCATTGCCCAGCTCAACGAGGCGACCTTCGCCAAGCAGCTGGCGGCGCAGTTGAACGAGGATGCGCTGAAGAACCGCTACGCGCACCTGATCCTGATCGCCGACCCGCAGACGCTGGGCCGGATCCGCCCGCAGCTGCACAAGGAGACCCAGGCGCGGCTGCTGCAGGACATCGCAAAAGACCTCACCAACGCGCCGCTGGAAGACATCCAGCGCGCCCTCGGGTAAGCGCCGATGGCATTCGCGCGCGACGCGGTGGCCGTCGAGCCCGAGGCGGCCAGCATTGCGGCCAGCGAGGGCTGGCTGCTGCTGGAGTTCGGAGCGCCGTGGTGTGGGCACTGCATCGCGGCGCAACCGGCGCTGCAGGCGTTGGTGGATGGCCAGGCGCTTGCCCACCTGAAGGTGGAAGACGGCAAGGGGCGCCCGCTGGGGCGCGCCTTCCGGGTGAAACTCTGGCCGACAGTGGTGCTGCTGCATGACGGGCAGGAGCGGGCGCGGGTGGTACGGCCCCGCGACAGCGACGATCTGCGCCCGCTGGCGGCTGCACTGGCACGGGGGTAAATTGGCATTTATCCCCAATTTGGCCAAAAAGGGTATAGTGGCCCCAAGACCCGCCTGCTGGAGCCTGCCATGACCCTGCCCCTGGATGTCCCCGGCCTGGAAAAGGCCACCGCCTCGTCGGTGAAAACCCGTGGCTGGCCGAGCCTGATGCGCACCGTGCGCGAAAAGCAGGCGCTGGTGATCACCAACCACAACCACCCCGAAGCGGTGATCGTGGACATCAAGGCCTACCAGGAGCTGCTGGCGAAGGCCGCCGGCGCCGACGGTGATGAGCGTCTGGGTGAGCTGGAACGGTTGCGGGTGGAGTTCGACTCCCGTCTGGCCAGCCTGGGCCGCGAGGGCGGGCTGGGCAAGGTGATGGGCCAGCCGATCCGCCGCGGCCGCAAGGTCACGCTCGGCCCGTCGCTCTGACCCGTGGGGCGGATTCTGGTGCTGGCCGGCGTCAATGGCGCCGGCAAAAGCTCGCTGCTGGGCACATGGCTCGAGGAAGACGGCTTGTCCTGGTTCAACCCGGACACCTTCACCCGCTGCCTGGTCGATCAGGGCTGGGCGCTGGACGCGGCCAACGCCGCTGCCTGGAATGAAGGCGCACGCCGGCTGCGTGAGGCGATGGCGAACGGCAGCGACTTCGCGTTCGAAACCACATTGGGCGGCAACACCATCCCACGCCTGCTGCGCGAGGCCTGCCTGACCCACGAGGTCGAGATCTGGTTCTGCGGCCTGGGCAGCGTGGCGCTGCACCTGGAGCGGGTGGCGGCACGGGTCAGCGCAGGGGGTCACGATATCCCCCACGACAAGATCCGTGCGCGCTTCGATTCCGCGCGCGAAAACCTGCTGGACCTGCTGCCCCACCTGGCCACGCTGCACGTGTACGACAACAGTGCACCCCCCGATGCGCAGGGCAGGGTGGAGCCGCTTCCGTTGCTGCAGATGGACCGCAGTGGCCTGCAGTATCCCGTCTCGGTGATCGAGCTGCTGCAGACGCCGGACTGGGCCAAACCGATCGTGATGCGCGCGATGGAACTGCACGCCGCACGTGATTGATGCGCTGAAAAAACGTGAAAAACCGCTGGAATTCAGCGGTTTCCTGCGGCGCGTGAAGAGCAGATAAGGACGCTCGAAGCCGTTTGTAGTAACATGGCTCGCTTGATCATTGTCTCGGGCCATTGCCCGTCTCTCGGTCATCCTTCCTGCAGCGCCGTGGAGTTCCACGCGGCCGTCCGGGATCGCCTGTTGCCACCCCTTCTTCGCGCATCGTGCCGCGTTCTTCCGAAGGCGGTTCTTTCCTGTGCCGTGCGCGGGACCTCGGGCGTGGTGATGGCCATGCTTCCAGGAGAAAGCAGATGCAGGACCTGCATGCCGCACACGCCCATTTCGGCTGGTTCAAACGCCGCCGCCAGATGCAGGTCGACGAAGTCACCGTCGTCGACCGCCCGATGCTCAAGAAAGCAGTGGGCGCGGCGGCGCTCGGCAATGCGATGGAGTGGTTCGACTTCGGCGTCTACGGCTACATCGCGGTCACGCTGGGCCAGGTGTTCTTTCCCGCCAGCAACCCCACCGCGCAGCTGATCGCCACCTTCGCAACCTTCACCGTCGCCTTCCTGGTGCGCCCGCTGGGCGGGCTGGTATTCGGCCCGCTCGGCGACAAATATGGCCGGCAGAAAGTGCTGGCGTTCACCATGATCCTGATGGCGCTGGGCACCTTCAGCATCGGCCTCATTCCCTCCTACGACCGCATCGGGCTGTGGGCGCCGGCGCTGCTGCTGCTGGCGCGGCTGGTGCAGGGCTTTTCCACCGGCGGCGAATACGGTGGCGCGGCCACCTTCATCGCCGAGTACTCCACCGACCGCAACCGCGGCCTGATGGGCAGCTGGCTGGAGTTCGGCACACTCGGCGGTTACATCGCCGGTGCCGGCACCGTGACCGCACTGCACATGGCGTTGAGCAGCACGCAGATGCTGGAGTGGGGCTGGCGGATTCCGTTCCTGGTGGCCGGCCCGCTGGGTCTGCTGGGCCTGTACATGCGCATGAAGCTGGAGGAAACACCCGCGTTCCGTGCCTATGCCGAGGAGGCGGAGAAGCGCGACCACGAGCGCCCGGGACTGGGTGCACTGTTCCGCGTGCACTGGCCGCAGCTTCTCAAGTGCGTGGGGCTGGTGCTGGTCTTCAACGTCACCGACTACATGCTGCTCACCTACATGCCGAGCTACCTCAGCGTCACGATGGGGTACGCCGAAAGCAAGGGGCTGCTGCTGATCATCATCGTCATGCTGGTGATGATGCCGTTGAACGTGGTGGGCGGGCTGTTCAGCGACAGACTGGGCCGCCGGCCGATGATCATCGGTGCCTGCATCGCGCTGTTCGCGCTGGCCATTCCGTGCCTGAAGCTGGTGGGCAGCGGCAACGACTGGCTGATCTTCCTCGGCCTGATGCTGCTGGGCCTGGCGCTGGTGTGCTTCACCAGTTCGATGCCGTCCACGCTGCCGGCGCTGTTCTACACCCCGGTGCGCTACAGCGCGCTGTCGATCGCCTTCAACGTGTCGGTCTCGCTGTTTGGCGGCACCACGCCGCTGGTGACCGCCTGGCTGGTCGAACGCAGCGGCGATCCGCTGGTGCCGGCGTACTACCTGATGGGCGCGGCCGTGATCGGCGTCATCACCATGTTGTTCGTCAACGAAACCGCACGCCTGCCATTGCGCGGCTCGCCGCCGGCGGTGGCCAGCGAAGCCGAAGCCCGTGCGCTGCTGCGCAGCGATGCGCCGGTGACCGTGGATGCCACCCGGCCGACCCTGCCGGAGACGGCGGTCCCGGAGGACGCGCGGCCGGCGTGAGCCACGCGCAGGCGCCGCCCCATGCACTGCAGCATGCGGGCGGCGTGCACCGGTGCTAGGATCGACTCAACTTGAATCGATCTAAATTCAACGCCATGACAAAGACGGGGACGGTGCGGTGGTGGGGGCTCGCGGTCGGCGCGATGCTGGTGGCCGGGGCAGCAGGGGCAGCAGGGGCAGCACCGTTGACAGTGGGCGAACGCGCCTACGCGGCGGTCGATCCCTTCATCGGCACGGGCGGGGAAGGGCACACCTATCCCGGCGCCACGGTGCCGTTCGGCATGGTCCAGTTGAGCCCGGACACGCGCATCCAGCCGCGTGAGAAGGCGTACGGGTGGGCGGCCGGCTACCGGTATGACGACACCAGCATCGTTGGTTTCTCGCACACCCACTTTTCCGGCAGCGGCCACTCCGACCTCGGCGATGTCCTGGTGATGCCGTTCACCGGCGACCCGGGTATTGAGCGTGGCGACCCGGAAAAACCCCGCAGCGGCTACGCCTCGCGCTTCCACCATGACAACGAAACGGCCGAGCCCGGCTACTACGCGGTCACCCTGGACGACTACAAGGTGCGCGCCGAGCTCACCGCCAGTGCGCGCACCGGCGTGCACCGCTACACCTATCCGCGCGGCGCGCAGGCACGCGTTCTGCTCGACCTGCGCACAAGCCTGTACGACTATCCCGGCAAGATCCTGTGGTCGCGCCTGCGTCTGCGCGCCGATGGCACCCTGACCGGCTTCCGCGAAACCCGCGGCTGGGCGCCGGGCCGTCAGCTCTACTTCGCCATGCGCTTCTCGCGCCCGCTGACCGGCCATGCGCTGCACAACACCGAGACCGACATCGCCTACAAGGGTTTCCCGCCGCCGGGTCACACCGATCCCACCCAGCGCCCGCAGATTGAGGGCCGCCAGCTCGTCGGCACCTTCGATTTCGGCACGCTCGATGCGCCGCTGGTGGTCAGCGTGGCGATCTCGTCGGTGAGCGAGGACGGTGCCATCGCCAATCTCGACGCCGAAGCGCGCGACCAGAATTTCGATCGCGTCCGCGCCGAGGCGAAGCAGCAGTGGACCCAGGCGCTGTCGGCCATTGAGATCGAGGCACCCGAACATGACCGGCGCAGTGCCTACACCGCGCTGTATCACAGCCTGCTCGGCCCGACCCTGTTCATGGACGTGGATGGCCAGTACCGCGGTGCCGACAATGCCGTGCACCGTACCGAGGGCTATACCAACTACTCGACATTCTCGCTGTGGGACACCTACCGGGCGCTGCACCCGCTGCTCACCCTGGTGCAGCCGGAGAAGCGCAACAGCGACGTCGTCAACTCGCTGCTTGCGCACCAGCAGCACAGCCCGTACGGCATGCTGCCGGTGTGGGCGTTCCACGGCCAGGAAACGTGGTGCATGATCGGATATCACGCCGTGCCGGTGATCGCCGATGCCTACATCAAGGGCATCCGCGGCTTCGACGCCGACAAGGCCCTGGCTGCGATGGTGGCCACCGCCAACTACGGCCCCTACGACGGTATCGCGCAGTATCGCGAACTGGGCTGGGTGCCGATCGACGAGGAAGGCGAGGCCGCGAGCAAAACGCTGGAGTACGCCTTCGACGACTGGACCATCGCACGCATGGCGCAGGCAATGGGCCGCAAGGACGTGCAGGCCACCTTCGATGCACGCGCCGGCAACTGGCGGCACGCGTTCGATCCGGACACCGGCTTCATGCGCGCACGCAAGCGCGACGGCAGCTTCCGCACCCCGTTCGACCCCAGTGCCAGTGGCTATGGCACTGACTACACCGAAGGCAACGCCTGGCAGTACTCCTGGTATGTGCCGCAGGACGTTGCCGGACTGGCCGCCGCGCATGGCGGCAGCGAGAAGCTGCTTGCACGGCTGGACCAGGTCTTCGAGGCCAAGGTGGACCCGTCCATCTTCGAGCACATGGAAGACATCACCGGGTTGATCGGCTGGTACGCGCACGGCAACGAACCCAGCCATCACGTGGCCTATCTGTACGCGTACGCCGGCCAGCCGTGGCGCACCCAGGCCCGCCTGAAGCAGATCATGGACACCCAGTACGCCGACCGCCCCGATGGATTGGCCGGCAACGACGACCTCGGCCAGATGTCGGCGTGGTACGTGTTCACCGCGCTGGGCTTCTACCCGGTGGCGCCCGGCAGTGGCGAGTACATCATCGGCCGTCCGTTCCTGCCGAAGGCGGCGCTGCACCTGCCCAACGGCCGCACCTTCACCGTGGTCGCCGATGGCCTGGACCCCGCGCACGGCTACGTGGGCGCGGTGACCTTGAATGGCGTGCCGCTGCAGCGCACCTTCCTGCGCCACGACGAGATCATGGCCGGCGGCGAACTGCGCTTCACCCTGCAGGCCACGCCGAACACCGCGTGGCCGGCGCAGGGCGGCGAGCAGCCGTACTCGATGTCCACCGCCGGGGCGCGCTGAGCCGCGCGCCCGTATGATCGGAGGACGGTGGCCATGCGCCGCCATCCTCCCGATCAGCAAGGACGCTCCCGTGGTCATCGCCCGTCGTCGTACCGCCTGGCTGTGCGCGCTGCTGCTCACGCTGCCGCTCCTGTCCGCCGTCGCCGCATCCGCAGGGCCGCTGGCATGGCCGGCCACCGCCGAGGGGCAGACCAACCCCGAGGATGGCCTGGCACCGCTTGCGCAGGCTTTGCTCGAGCCATCCGCCACGCCGGCGAGCCTCACGCCCGCACAACGGATCAACCTGCTGATCGTCGCCGGCCGGCCCGCGCAGGCGGTCAGGGACATCGACGCGCTGCTGGCCGCGCTCGACGCGCCGGAGCGTGCGTCCCGTGCGCCGCGCTGGGCCCCGTTCCTGTTGCTTGCCGAGGCCCGTGCGCGCACGCCGTCCGGTGCCGTCGCCACGCTCGGCCCGGCCTATACGGCGGCGTTCCAGGCGCGGGTGGCGCCGCTGGACGATCTGGCGGCGGTGCAGACGCACACCTGGCTCAGCGCCGATCTGGCGGAGGCCACCACCCGCCTGCGCGATGCGCTTGCGGCGCAGGCAGGCAAACCAACGGTTGAGCGCGATGCTGCGTTGGAGCTGGTCCGCCAGGCTGCGTTCGTGCAGGCCTACCGTGCCGCGGATGTCCACGCTCCCGCGCTGGTGCGTGCGGACGAGACGCGCCGTTTCGTGATCGACGATGCCGTGTTGATCCCGGTCGGCGAGGGCGTAACGTTGTCCGCGCATCTGGCCCGGCGCCGCACTGCCGAACCGCGCCTGCCGACCGCGATGCTGTTCACCGTCTACACCCAGCCCGCGCGCAACCGCAGCCAGGCACTGCAGGCGGCGGCGCGCGGCTACGCCGGCATCGTGGTGGATGCGCGGGGCAAGCGGCTGGGTACGGGCGCACCGGCGCCCTACGAAACCGAAGGCCGCGACGCGCACGCCGCAATCGACTGGATCAGCCGGCAACCCTGGAGTGACGGACGTGTCGGCATGTACGGCGGCAGCTACTCCGGCTTTGCGGCCTGGGCGGCGGCACGCTACCGGCACCCGGCGCTGAAGACCATCGTGCCGTACGTGGCAGCCATTCCTGGCCTTGGCCTGCCGATGGAGAACAATGTCTTCCTCAGCGCGAACTACGCGTGGCCGTTCTATGTCGCCAACACGCGCCTGCTGGACGATGCCACCTATGACCAGCACGAGCGCTGGTCGCAGCTGCCCGACCTCTGGTATGCCTCTGGGCGGCCATACCGGGAGATCGACCAGGTGGATGGCACGCCGAATCCGTGGCTGCAGCGCTGGCTGCGCCACCCGAGCTACGACGCTTACTGGCAGGACATGGTGCCCTACGGCGCGCAGTTCGCCGACATCGCCATCCCGGTATTGAGCATCACCGGCTATTACGACGATGGGCAGATCTCCGCGCTGCAGTACCTCAAGGAGCACTACCGCCACCGGCCGAACGCGGACCACACCCTGTTGATCGGCCCGTACGACCATTTCGGTGCGCAGTCCGCCACCAAGGCAATGGCGCTGCGCGGGTATGCGGTGGACCCGGCCGCGCAGTTCGACACCCAGGCGATCACCTTCCAGTGGCTGGACCACGTGCTGCGCGGGGCGCCGCGGCCCACGCTGCTGGCCGACCGCATCAACTACCAGCTGATGGGCGCCAACCAGTGGGGGCATGCGCCGTCGCTGGCCGCTGCCGCCGATGCGCCGATGACGCTGTACCTGTCCGCGTCACCGGACGGCGATAGCGCCCGGCACCGGCTCAGCCCGACGCGTCCCGCCGCCGGTACCTTCCTCAGCCAGCAGGTGGATTTCGCCGACCGCAGCACCCGCCAGGGCGCGTACTACCCCAGCCCGATCGTGCGCGATGCACTTGAGCCGGGCCCCGGGCTGGTGTTCGTCAGCGCGCCTTTCGCGCAGCCGGTCGATATCGTCGGCACGTTCTCCGGGCTGCTCAACGTGCGCATCAACAAGCGCGATGTCGACATCAGCGTGGTGCTGCATGAGCAGTTGGCCGATGGCCGCCTGATGCAGCTGTCCTACTTCGTGGGCCGCGCCAGCCATGCGCGCGACATGTCCACGCGCATGCTGCTGACGCCCGGCGCGTGGACACCGCTGCCGTTCGAGCGTACCCGCATGACCGCCCGGCGCACCGCGCCCGGCAGCCGTCTCGTGGTGGTCGTGGACGTGCTCAAGGACGCCATGCACCAGGTCAACCACGGTACCGGCCGCGACGTCAGTGATGAGTCTGTGGCCGATGCCGGCGAGCCGCTGCGGATCGACTGGCGGTCGGACAGCATGATCCGGATACCGGTGCGCAGTACCGATGCGGGCCCGGCAACGCCCTGACGGGGCCGCCGCGCAGGCAGGTACAATCCGCGCCTGCAGTGTGCGATGTGGAACGGATCATTTGATGAAGTCAGGCAAGGGAACAGTCATCGCAGCCGCCGTCATGGCGCTGTCGGCGGTCAATCACGTCGCCGCCGCCGACCTGCTGGCGCCCGGCCTCTACCGGCTCGTCGCCGGCGCCCACCGCGAGGCCGCGCCACTGCCACCGGTGGAGGGCGAGTCCCATCAGGACCGGTTCGAGCACGCCATCCCCGACGCCGCCCGGGTGCGCTACGCGATGGTCTCGCGCGACGAGACCGCCGGCCTGAACACACTGGTTTTTCTCTCCGATGCCGCTGACGCGTACGGCGATACGCCGGGCCGCCGTACGTGCCAGGCCTATGCGTTCCCGAACTGGAACGACTACGCGACGGCGCGGCCGTTCTGCCGTATCGCCATCGGCGGCGACGACGCCCGCGTGGCCGCGACGGCCGACGGGTTCACGATCGGCTACGAGAACGTCAAGCGCCATATCGGCGCCACCCGGGTGCCCGCGGTGCGCGCGCCCACGGCGGAAGAGGCCGGCATCTGTGCCATCGCCGATGTCTGTGCGCGCGAGGCCTACGGCAGCACCCTCAACCAGTACGAGGTGACCCATTATCGTGATCGCTTCGTGCTGATCGAGCCACATGCCTACCGTGACCTCCTGTTCGTGGCGCGCCCGGTGCCGATGCTTGCCGCCGCTCGATCGTCCACCAGGATCGGCGAGGTTGGCGCGGGCAGCTTCGTCGCGGTGATCGACCGCGATGGCGAGGGCTACGGCATCGAACGTATCGCAGCGGACGGCACGCGCACGCGCGGTTGGCTGGATCGTGACGCGCTCGAACCGCTGCAGTGGATCGACCAGTCCGTGACACTGCCGGGCCTGCGCTTCCAGGTGGGCGTGTTGCCGGCAGAGGACGAGGAGGGCGCGGTGCTGCCGGTTGCGCTGGCGGTGCTGGACGCCACCACGGGCGCGCGCCGCCAGGTGCTGCGTGACATCGAGGCGGGCCCGACCCAGGCCTCGCCGGACCTGCTGCAGACGGTGGATGCAAACTTCGATGGCGCCCCCGACCTGCGCCTGCCGGGGCTGTCCGGCGGCGCCGGCCCGAACGCCACCAGCAACATCCTCCTGTTCGACCGCGCGCAGCAGCGCTTCGTGCTCGATCCGGTCCTGTCCGACCTGTCGCAGCTCGACATCGACGCGCCCAGCAGATCCATCCTGTCCTTCCAGCGGGGCGGTTGCTGCACGCACTTGGCGGAGACCTACCGCTACATGGAGGGCCAGCTGGTGCTCGTCGAACAAATCACCACCAGCCTGTCCGCCGATGGACGCCACGAGGAAACCTCGACCGGCCGGCTGATCGACGGAAAGATGGTCTACCGGACCCGCCGTACCCGCGCGCGCTAGGCGACCCGCACCGCCTGTCCGGCGGCTGCGCTACCATCGACCCACCATCGGATGGAGCAGGGCAGATCATGGACAGTCGTTCTCTGTTTCAGATTCATCGGCGCCGGGTGTGGCTGGCCGGCATCGTGGCAGCCTCGCTGAGCGTCAGCGTCGCGGCCGCACCCCCGGCGTCTGTCGAGACCATCACCGACGGCCTGCTGCGCGACAACGCGTTGCCGGACATCCCGACGCTGGAAGCGGCCTACGGCAGCTTCTCCGCCACCGAGCCGGCGTGGCAGCGGACCTTCCGCAGTGCGCCGTTCACCTCGGCCGACGGCTACCCGGTTGCGTTCGTGGAGTACCAGCGGCACCCCAGCACGGCCGGCGCCACCCGCATGATCGTGCTGCAGATGGCGCCGGAGGCGTGCTATCCGGTGCAGCACCTCGAGGCCGCGCATGGCCCGCTCACCTCGCTAAGCTTCATGCCGGCGGGCGGCAAGCGGCCGCCCAAGGGCTGGACGCCGCCAACCTCGCTGCAGAAGGACGTCGGCGACTACACCGCCTTCATCGACGGCAGGAAAGACCGGCCCGACTGTCTGGACACCCTCATCAAACGCCAGCGCTAGACGCGGCCGTCGAGCCCATCCGCAAACGCATCGGTCGCCCGCACCAGGGCATCGGCGGTGGCCGGCTCGGTCGCGCTGTGGCCGGACAGCACCATCTCCAGGCGCGCCTCGGGCCATGCACAGGCCAGGTCCCAGGCGCTGCGTGGCGGGCAGATCACATCGTAACGTCCCTGGACAATCACACCCGGCAGGTGTCGGATGCGATCGATGTCGCGCAGCAGCTGGCCGTGCGCGAGAAATGCGTTGTGCCGGAAGTAGTGCGCCTCGATGCGCGCCTTGGCCAGCGTGTGCAGCGGGTCGTCGGCCGACACCGCATCGACGTTGTGCACCAGCGTGGCCGCGTTGTCTTCCCAGCCCAGCCACGCCTGCGCGGCGGCGATGCGCGTGGCCATGTCATCGGCGTCCAGGCGCTGCCAGTACGCCTCGATCAGATGGCCGCGCTCGGCCTCTGGAATGTGTGCCTCGTAGCGTGCCCAACGTTCCGGGAACAGCCAGCGTGCACCGCCGTCGGCTTCATTGAACCAGCGGTTCTCCTCGACGCGCCCGAGGAACACACCGCGCACGATGAGGCCGGTGGCCCGCTCGGGATGCGCCTGCGCGTAGGCCAGCGCCAGCGTTGACCCCCACGAGCCGCCGAACACCAGCCACCGGTCAATCGCCAGCCGCTCGCGGATGCGCTCGATGTCAGCCACCAGATGCGGCGTGGTGTTGTCCTGCAGCGCGCCGAACGGCGTGGAGCGCCCGCTGCCGCGCTGGTCCAGCAGCACGATGCGATAGCGCGCCGGATCGAAGAAACGCCGGTGCGTCGGCGACGCGCCCGCGCCCGGGCCGCCATGCAGGAACACCACGGGAATGCCATCGGGATTGCCGCACTCTTCGACAAACAGCGTATGCAGGTCATCCACTGCAACCTGATGCGTGCGGAACGGGGTGATCTCCGGGTAGAGCGTGCGCATGGGCGTGTCTCGTCTAAGCAGGCTGCGAGCATACGCTCCAGCCTGGCCTGCATAAAGTTGGACGGATAGAACCGATGTTCTCTGTCGTGATCTTCGCGGCGATCAATTTCCGGGTGTAGAACCCGGGTGCCGATAGGATGAAATCACTTCTTTGGAGGCCGCGACAGGGGTACCGTCAACGGCGGAATCGGGGCGGTCCGCGCTCTTGAAGGCCTGCAATCCTCGTAAGGAACGACGTCATGGCATGGAAGGTGGTCGATACAGAAGGGGGCGCGTGGGTCATCACCGTGGGAGGTGCCCTTGCAACGGATCGCGACTAGGCGAACGATGTTACTGACGGTGGCGACCGCAGTGGTTGTGTCCATCGCCTACCTTGCATACGAGGACACGCGACCAGAGCCACACGACGTCGCCGTGCCGCCGCGCGGGCAGGTCGCCGCCACGGCTTCGGACGCAGTTTCGCCGCGCGCCCCAAAAGAAGCGCAAGGTTCAGTGCCCCGCCGACCTCGGTCTGCGCTGTTCCAGCGTTACGCCTGCCGCGCAACGCCGGACGCGTGCCGTGATGACCCACTGGTCGCTGCGACGCCGGAGGAAGCTGTATGGATGCAGGTCCGTGGATATCCAACGGCTGATCAGATCGATGCGGCCCGCGCCTTCAGCGCGGATCAGCTCCATCGGGAGGCCGATAGAACCGGCGCTCCGGTGGATGTCAGCCTGTACGCGCAGGCGCTGCTGAGGGAGCGACAGCACCGGGAGGCGTTTGGTGCGCTCGTCCAGAGCTTCTCGCAGGACGGCAACATCTACGCGCTCTACCTCCTCTCGGACATCTACCAGAACGCGCATGACATGAAGAACCGCCCTCTGGCGATGACCTATCTGCGCCTTGCGTACCTGGCTGGCGATCACAAAGCGGGCGTGACGTTCGCGATCCGGTACGGCGACGCGCATCCGCAGGAGTTGGCGGCGGCTGATATGCAGGCCGCGCATTTCAGGCGGCAGATGGCACCCGGTGGAAGCTGGCCCAGGCCATGAAGGCTGCCAGCGATGTGCGCATGGTCCTATAGCGCCGCCGCGTTCCGAGGGCACGTCGTCGCCGGCGGCGGGTAACGCTGTGGTGGGTGCGCTGTTCTATGTGGGCTTTGCAGTATCCGTGTGCGTATCGGCGCGCAGCCCACGCAGCAGCAGATCAAGCGCAGTGCCTGCCTGCAGCAGCCGCGTCGCCGGCGCTTCGCCGTCCGCGATCCAGAAGGCGGCCTCTTCGAGACTGCCGTAGATCAGCGCGGCCAGTGCGTGCGGGTCGGCCTGCGCCACCACGCCGTCGCGCATGAGCCTGTCCAGGAGCGCCTGCATCGAGGCGATGCAGTGGCGCTGGGCATCCGGGGAGGCGCCACCGAGCACGGCGCGGGCATCGCGCAGGACGATGCGCTGGATCTCGGGCTCCAGCGCCATCTCCAGGTAGGCACGGCAGCGCGTCCGGAAGCCGTCCCACGGATCGGCCGCGGAATCGCTGATCGCCTGGAGACGTGCGTCCATCTCCGCGTCCAGTTGCGCCACCACGGCGGCGAGCAGGCCTGTCTTGTCGCCGAAGTGGTGGTAGAGCGCGCCGCGGGTCAGGCCCGCCTGGGCGGTGAGGTCATCCATCGAGGTCTCGGCATAGCCGCGCTCGCTGAAGGCGGCGCGTGCGGAGGCCAGCAAGGCGGCGCGGGTCTGTTCCATCTCAATGCGGGTACGACGGGCCATCACGGTTCCTGGGGTGGCAAGGGCAGGGCATTTACATACGCGACGTATGTAACTATGCTTTTATACATACGCAATGTATGTATTGTCTGCCGCCGCCTCCTGGGAGGCAAGCGACCTGATCTCGGAGACCGACATGTCCACCTCTTACCGGGCGCTGTTCAGCGCCCGTGGCACCCGCGCGTTCGTTCTGGCAGGCCTGCTGGCCCGCCTGCCGCTCCCCATGACCGGCATCGGCATCATCACGCTGCTGGCCCGGACCCACGGCAGCTATGCGCTCGCCGGCGCCGTCTCCGCCACCTTCGTGCTGACCTACGCGCTGCTGTCCCCGCAGATCTCCGCGCGGGTGGACCGGTATGGGCAGGCACGGGTGCTGCCTGCGGCGACAGCGTTGAGCGCAGTCGGCATGCTGGCACTGATTGCCAGCACCTACTGGCACGCGCCGGCCTGGAGTCTGTTCGTCTGGGCCGCGCTGGCAGGCACCATGCCAAGCATGTCGGCGATGGTGCGGGCGCGCTGGACGGCGATGTTCCGTGGGCAGCCGCACCTGCAGACCGCGTACTCGTTGGAAACCGTGCTCGACGAAGTCACCTTCATTGCCGGTCCACCCCTGTCGGTGGGGCTGTCGGTCGCGGTGTTTCCGCAGGCCGGGCTGCTGCTGGCAGCAGTGCTGCTGGTACTGGGCGTGCTCGCCCTGGTGGTGCAGCGGGCAACCGAACCGCCCCCGTCGGCGGATGCGGGTCGCCACGGCGGCGGCAGCGTCCTGCGCTCCCGCCACGTGCGGCTGCTCACCGGCCTGATGGTGGCGATGGGCGTCATCGTCGGCACGGTGGACATCGCCAGCGTGGCGTTCGCGGCGCAACTGGGCCGGCCGGCCACGGCCAGCCTGGTGCTGTCCGCCTACGCCGCCGGTTCATGTGCGGCCGGCCTGCTGTTCGGGGCGGTTGCGTGGCGCATCCCGCTCCACCGTCTGCTGCTGCTCGGCGGCATCGCCACCGCCGCGACCACCGCGCCCCTGCTGCTGGCGGGGAGCATCCCGGCGCTGTCTGCCGCCGTGCTGCTGGCCGGTGCGTTCTTCGCGCCGACGATGATCGTGGCGATGTCACTGGTTGAACGCATCGTCCCCGCGGCGCGCCTGACCGAGGGCATGACCTGGCTGTTGGCCGGGCTGAACATCGGCGTGGCGATGGGCGCGGCGATCGCCGGGCAGGTGGTGGACGGGCAGGGCGCGCGTGCGGGATTCGCGGTGGCGTTCGCCGGCGGTGCGGCCGTGGTGCTGCTGGCCGGCATCGCGCATCACCGCCTGCGCGCCACGGCAGTCAACACCGCTGCGGCTGCATGACACCGCCCTTCGTCTCTCCCACGTACGGACCCACCGCATGAACGATGCTTCCTCCCTCAACGCGCCGGCCGTGCGCCACCCGTGGGCCGCGGTCATCGCCGTCGGCCTGGCCACGTTCTCCGTGGTCACCACCGAGATGCTGCCGGTCGGCCTGCTCACGCCGATCGCCACTGCCCTCGACAGCACCCCCGGCACCGCTGCGCTGATGATCTCGGTGCCTGCGCTGCTGGCGGCCGTGCTCGCGCCGGTGGTGGTGCTCGGCGCGGGGCGGGTGGATCGGCGCCACATCCTGTGCGGGTTGCTTGGCCTGCTGGCGCTGGCCAACGTGGCGAGCGCGCTGGCGCCCGACATGGCCTGGATGCTCGCGGCACGCGCGCTCGTCGGGTTCTGCATGGGCGGCATCTGGGCCATCGCCGGCGGGCTGGCGGCGCGCCTGGTGCCGGCCAACGCCGTTGGGCTGGCCACCTCGCTCATTTTCGGCGGCGTGGCGGCGGCGTCCGTACTCGGGGTTCCGCTGGGCGCGCTGATCGGCGGGATGGCGGGGTGGCGCTGGGCGTTCGGCGGCATGGCCATCGTGAGTGCGCTGGTGCTGGCCCTGCACGTGATCGTCCTGCCCGCATTGCCGGTCAGCCACTCAACCTCGCTGCGTCACGTTGCCGCGCAGTTGCGCAACCGACGCCTGCAGATCGGCCTGTTGCTGACGCTGCTGCTGGTGGGAGGACACTTCGCTGCCTTCACCTTCGTGCGCCCGCTGCTGGTGAGCGGGTCCGGCGTCGCGGCCGAATGGGTCGGCGCGCTGCTGTTCGGCTATGGCCTGGCGGGCATTGCCGGCAACTTCCTGGCCGGCACGGTCGCCGCGCGGCACACCACACGCACCATCGTTGCGATCGCACTCGGTCTGCTGCTCACGCCGGTGCTGTTCCTGACCCTGGGTGGCACGCCGGCCGGCGGCGGCGCAGCCTTGATTGTGTGGGGTCTGGCGTATGGCGGCGTATCGGTGGGGCTGATGACCTGGATGATGCGCGCGGCCCCGCACGCGATGGAGATCGCGGCCGCCTTCTATGTGTCTGTCTTCAACGTCGGCATTGCACTCGGGGCCTGGACCGGTGGGCAGCTCATGGACCGCCACGGCATCACAACGGTGCTGTGGGCCGCGGCGACATGCGCTGCACTGGCGGTTGTGGCGGCGTTTGTCTGTCGCCTGACGGAGGCACGCACACGCGTCGTATCGTGACGCGGGCAATGCGGTGCGACGCAGTCTGTCGCACCGCGCGACCACGCGCCTCATTCAACGCAGGAACCAGCGTCCCAGTGCGTTCAGTTTGTGTGACGTAATGCTCATAATGCGGGATGCGCCTGTGACGCTGCGTTACGTACTGGAACGGACGCCGGCAGGCCATTGCCAAGGAGCGCGCGTGACGGAACGTCTGTGGGGATTGTTGGGACCGGAGAAGCTGGCAACGACGCGTCGTACGCGCACGCTGGATATGAGCCGGGCGGTGCGGCGCTTCAACGAGCGGGCGGTGCCCGGCACCGGTGGCCTGTGGTTTGGTCGGCAGGCGTACCTGACCGCGCTGAGCGTCGTGGTCGCCGAGCGTGTGACCGCGCGCGGCCTGCGCTGCAGCAACATCGAGATGGCCAATGCCATTGAAGCCATCGCCTGCATGATCGCCTTTGACTCCCACGGGCGGGTGACCGACCCACGACTGCGCGGCCGCAACAAGCTGCCGGCCGACGGCGCACCCACCTTCGCCGTCGCACGGCAACGCGGCTTCCATGTCGCCCAGCCGATGCGCATGTCCACTGCACAGGCGCTGCCGTTCCTGGGCCTGGCCCATGCAGCGGGGTCGCGGTTCAATACCTTCAGCAGCACCGATGCCGCCATGCCGTTCATCGAGGCGTGCGCCGACACTGAGAAGGTGGGCAAGCACAAGAGTGTGGTGGACCATCTGGAGAATTGGGCCGTCAACGGCCCGCTGAGCTTCAACAATGCCGAGCTGCGCACGGCTCTTGATCCCACCCGACCCCTGCCAGCGAGCGCCTGCAAGCTGCTCCGGTTTGCGGTGGAGGAGGGCGGCGCCCTGGACCCCGCCGACCGCACCCGCCGTCAGAACGCGTGGCGCTGGGTCGCGCGCCTGCAGGCGTCGACGACCGTCGCCGACCACATCGACCATCCCGCCGGCCCACCCGAGCTCGACGCCGATCACTGGCATGACGTGCGCGCGGGTGCGTACCTGTTCCGTGTGCGCGACGCCGCCAATGCGGTTCTCGACAGTGTCGAAGGCATCCTGGCCACGCGCCAGGGCAGAGCCAAGGTGCCGGTGGACGGGGCACTGTGCAGGGACGTCGCGCCTCAGCTCACGCAGCTTGCCGAACACGCCCGCGCGTTCCTTGCCCTGGGCCACCACGACGACGAAGCCAACCGCTTCAGTCGCGAATGCGAAGCGGGGGACGCGGACACGCTGCGCGCCCTGCTGCGCCGCGACGACCACGTGCTGCGCCTGCTCGACGACTGCGCGCAGCCGGGCCCGGCCTACACCGGCCAGCCGCCGGCATTGCCGCAGGACAACGGCGACCCGCAGGAAGAAACCGGCCTGGATGCCTACGCGCCCTCGCTCCCCGCCGGCCGTTCGTATCGCCTGCGCAACCTGTATCTGCTGCACATGGATCTGCACGGCCTGCTGGGCCCGAAGATCGATGCCGCCCGCGCCGCCGCAGCGGGAGTGTCCGCATGAGCCGTAAGCCCCACCTCAAGCAGCCCTCGCTACTGGATTACTTCACTGCGCCTGATGGCTGTGTGGGCGAGTTCGGCTGGATCTGCGGATTCTCGGCCGATGCCGCGTTCATCAACCAGGCCGCCGAAAACTTCACCACCCAGTCCGCCGCGCAGCGCGCCGCCGCCGGCCAGATCAGCCTCGCGCTGATGCTGGACCCGAGCCAGCCGGCGCTGCTGCCCACCGCGATACCCGGTGTCGCGCATCTGCCGCTGCAGGACCTCTCGCGCAAGCCATTCCGTCTGCTGCACGCCAAGGTGGCCCTGCTCGGATTCCGTGATGCAGCGACGGCCGACCGACATCTGCTGCGGCTGGTGGTCTCCACCGGCAACTGGACGCGGCAGACGGTCGAGGAGAGCCTGGACCTGGCCTGGTGCGTCGATCTGGAGGTGGCGCCCGACGCCGAGGACGATGCGGTCAGCCGTGCCGACATGTGTGCCGCACAGGCCTTGTTCGCGTGGCTGCTGGACCTGCACGACACCCGCCTGCTGGAGGCGGACACGCCGCTGTCGGGCCGGGAGTCGGCCGATCGTGTCGACCAGTGGATCGCCCACCTCAAACCGTCGCGGCGGGTGCGACCGCGCCTGCTGGACACGCGCAGCCGCTCGCTGCTCAAGCAGATTGTCGACGGGCTCGAGCGCGAAGGCGGTGTGGCACGAAACCACTTGTGCATGGGCTCGGGCTTCTATGAAGCAGCGACCGCACACAAGGGTGGTACCGCGCTGCCGACGCTGCCGCACAAGGTCGTCAAACGCCTGAAGGACTACCAGCTGCTGGCCCCGCGCGCGCACGTCGACCTCTATGTGAATCCGCAGGCCTGCCAGGCCATCGCCGGTGCGGTTGACCAGTTGGGGCAGGATCCGGATCACCCGATCCGCGTCAGGGCCGCCGCAGCACCAGCAGCGGTGTTCGGTACGGACAGCCAGCGCACGCTGCACGCCAAGTTCCTGTTCTCGTCCAACCGCAGCAAGACCACCGGCGCGTGCAACAGCGCCTGGCTCTATCTGGGGTCGGGCAACCTGACCACCGCCGGCCTGCTCAGTGCTGCCTCGCCGGCGGCGGGCAATCTCGAAGCCGGCATCCTGGTGTTCCCCGACGGTCTGTTCTGGGAAAAGGGCCACGACCCCGCGCAGTGGATCCAGAATCTGCTGCCGATCGGCGGAGACGTCGTGGGCGATCTGCCGGCACTCCAGCCCGGCGATCCGTGGGCGCCGCCCCCGCCGCAGCATGTGGCCGCGCCCATCGCCTACCTGGTCTGGACGGCCGACGGCCGGCTGACCCGTCCCGACCCGACGGCAGGAGACGTGGAGGTACTCGACGCGGCAGGCACCCCCTGCGCGATCGCGGCGGACGGCTACGCCTGGTCCGGTCCTGCGCCGCGCCTGGTGCGCGTGCGTTGGGTGGTCGGCGCGGACACCCACCTGGCCTGGGTGCCGGTCATCGACGCGCACGGGCGCGTGGCCGCCACGCCGCTGCCGGCCATCGATCTCGATCACGCCTGGACGCAGCTTGCCGCGTTCCCGCGCCTGCCCGAAGAAGAAGAGGGCGAAGGCGAGGGTGATCCGGGGATTCTTCCGGACGACCGCCGCGATGGCCCGGACCGGCGCACGCCGCCGACCCTGGGCACGGGCACGGCGATCCGCCAGATGATGATGCTCATTGAACAGATTGCCGCGCGGCAGACCGATGTGGAGGCCGGGGATTGGACGCGCTGGTGCAACCGCCTCGAACAATCCCTGTTCCAGGCGCGGCAGTGTCCTGCCGTGGCCTGCTTCGTGCAGATGCAACTCAACCCGCTCAGCCCGCTGCGTGCGGCTGCGTTCCGGCCCGTCTTCGCCGAAGACGACACGACCGCGGCCGGCCGCCACTACGAGCAGACCCTGTGCCGGATAGCGCTGGCCTGGGGCACCCATGACTACACCGCCCTGGAGGGCACGCAATGACCGCCGGGTTCCGAGGATGGCAGGACGTGGATAGCCATGCGCGCGACGTCGTCCGCGACGCGCGCATCGAACTCAATCCCGGTCAGGCCGCGAGCCTGCTGCAGCTGACCACGCGCCTGAAGGAGCACGGCGCGATCCTGGCCGACGAGGTCGGCATGGGCAAGACGCGCATTGCGGTAGCGTTGGCCCATTGCGTGGTAAAGGCCGGCGGACGCGTGGCGATCGTGGCGCCGCCGGGTCTGGATGACCAGTGGCGGCGCGAACTCCAGTGTGGCGGCCTTCCGGCGCAGCCGCTGCTGCGCAGCCTTTACCAGTACCTGCAGGCATGGCAGCACCCGCATGCGCCGGCCCCCTGGTTTGACGAGCCGGTCGTGCTGGTGTCCCACTACTTTGCCCGCTGGCGGCTCGGCGACACGTCACACGCCTGGCGATGGGCGCTATTGCCGGAGCTGGTCGCACGCTGGCGCAAGCATGAGACAGGTCGTTCAGCCTACGGCTACAAGAACCATCCGCTGCTGACCGACCCGTGGGTCAATGGCGCCGCCGACGCCATCGTCGCGCGCATCGCGGCAGGAGGGCACGATGCGGAAAAGGGGATACTGAGCCGATTGCTGGACAGTGACGTCCCGTGGGCACACACCCTTGAACCCGGCAGCTACGGCAAGAATGCATTCCTGCGCCGCCCCCTGCAGCAGGCCATTGGCCTTGGGCTGGGCAGCTTCGATCTGGTCATCATCGATGAGGCGCACAAGAGCCGCAGCGACGACAGCCTGCTCAACCAGCTGTTGAACGACGTACTGCTTGCGACGGGGGCCAGCAGCCGGCGCCTGGCCATGAGCGCCACGCCGGTCGAGCTGGACGCCAAGCAATGGACGCAGACGCTGCAGCGCATCGGCCTTCCCGCCGGCGACGCAGAATGCATCCAGAAGGCCATCGACGACTACGTTGCCGCGGTCACCAACGTGCGCCGCTTCCCGTTCAAGGACGGCATGGTCGAGGCGTTTGCCACGGCGTCGCAGACCTACCAGGCCGCGCTGGCACCCTACGTCCTGCGCCGCGACAAACGCGAAGACGACACCGTGCAGTCCTTCAGGGAACACGCTGGCGGCGACATCGGTGCCTACCGTCGCGTCGAGAAGATCCGCGTGCCGCTCGAGGAGCTGCCCGTCGAATGGCAGCGTGCGGTATGCGCCGCCGAAGCGCTGTCGCTGGCCAGCCGGCTGCACGAAGACCCGCAGGCGAAACGGCAGCGTCTGACCGTGGGCAACGGGCATGGCATTGCCGAGTTGATCGACCGTACCGTCGACCCGGCCGAAAACGCCGCAGCAGCAACGGCAACGGCCGAGGACAGCGGTGTGACGCCGTCCGTCCGCGACAGCAAACGCATCGCGCGTACCGCCTGGTGGACCGCCGCGCTGCGCAACGCCGTGCGGCCACCGCGCGACACCGGCGGTGCGCTCTACCGGCACCCGGCGATCCGCGCCGCGGTCGAGGCCATCGAGGCCATCTGCAAGACGGACGAGAAGGTGCTGGTGTTCGCCCGCTATCGCGCGCCGATGGACGCATTGGCACATCTGCTCAATGCGCGGCGCATGCTGCACGCGCTCGCCGCCGGCCGCCCGTGGCCGCAGCAGCGCGTCCACCAGGAGGAATGGCCGGCCGTCCAGGCCGCCCACGCCGAGCTCCACCCGGGCCGGCCACTCGACCGCGCGGCACTCGACGCGCAGCTGGCGGCCAATTACCAGCAGCTCGAGAACAGTCGCCAGCGCTTCCGCACCGCACTGCTGGCCACCATCGAGGAGGGCATGCAGGGGCTGGACGCCCCGCTGCGCAGGCGATTCAATGGCACATTCCTGGCCTTCAAGCAGGCGCAGCACGCCCACCACGTGGCTGCCGACGGTACGTCAGGCAGTGTGCTCGCCGCTGTCGCACGTGCGCTCGCCGACCACCTTGGCGACCGGCTGGATGCCGCCTCGCCCGAAGAGGTTGCGCGGGCGTTCGTCGACCTGGTCCAGGCCGCCACCAACCTGGACAGCGGCAGCGATGAGGAAGACGAAGGCGCGGCCGACGTCGACGCGGCCGATGCCGGCGCCTGGGCAGTCACCGCGCAGCGCGTCACGGAAGACTATGCGCACAACCGGGGCGGGTTCGCCCGGCTGATGCACGGCGGCACCGTGGCGGGCACCCGGCGGCTGCTGCAGCTCGCCTTCAACCGCGAACATGCGTTCCCGCGCGTGCTCATCGCGCAGTCGATGGTGGGCCGCGAAGGACTGAACCTGCACCTGGCGTGCCGCACCGTGGTGCTGCTGCATTCGGAGTGGAACCCGGCCGTGGTGGAGCAGCAGATCGGCCGCGTGGACCGGCTCGGCAGCCTGTGGGAGCGCATGCTCGCCGACGCGATCAGTAGAAATGTTGCGCCGGACCAGCTGCCCCGGATCGAGATCCGGCCCGTGGTGTTCGAGGGGACCTACGACGAAACCCACTGGGCCGTGCTCACCCAGCGCTGGGACAACCTGCGGGCGCAGCTGCACGGCGACATCCTGCCGCCGTGCGCGGCCGGGGACGAGGAGGGCATTGCACTGCGCAACCGCATCGCCAAGGCCGCGCCGCAGTTCTCGCCGTTGAAGACGGCGCCGTGAACAACGCGGGAGACCGGCTCAGGTCTCCCGCTTCACCCGCGAGCGGTAGGCCCCGACGTTGTTGCCGAGGATCTGCCGCTCCTGCGTGCCCGTCACGGTATCGACCAGCCGGTCCGAACCGGTCACCGGCTTGGCTTCAACCGTGGTTTCGCGCTCGAACGCGTGCGATTTGTCGGTGTTGCGGTAGTACCGGTACAAGGCCCAGTACAGCGCCGTGGCGCCGGCGGGGCCGGCTGCCAGCAGCCAGAGACCACTGTCATCGCTCATGAGGAGGCCACCAGGAAGAAGAGGACGAGGGCTTCGATGATCGTGCCGGTGGTGAGTGCGGCCAGCAGCAGCTTCCACTGCTGTACCGGCACGCTGCCCATCGTCTCACCGGTGCGGCCGTTCACCGCGATGTAGTGCAGCATGCCGCCGTTGCGGCCGGGCTGGTGGTAGGAGTACAGCCACACCGGCAGGTACATCGAGACCCAGCGCGAGCCGTGCACATCCAGCCGCTCCTGCTCCCAGCGCACGCCACGGTCGTAGCGACGGACCGACCCTTCCACCTGCGCGCGGGCGATCGACAGCAGCTGGTCTTCCAGGCGCGGGCGCAGCTGTTCGACATCGACGTTGCGCTTTTCCGAGGTGAAACCATTCAGATACGAGGCGTTCCACTTCAGCGCGTTCTTGGTGTCGAACGGCAGGATCGTGTTGATGATGTTGTTGGTGTTGGCGCGGGTATCGAGGTTGCCGCGTTCGGTGGACGACTCCAACGGCAGATCGTCCACGGTGAAGTCCACGTGCCGTTCAACCTGGTACACGTCGGCGTCGTAGTAGGTCTGCTTGTTCTTCTCGGTGCCGCGGGTGTACTCGCGCGTCTTGATTTCGCCCTTGCCGGCCACACTGGCGCTGACGTTGCTGTCCACGATCATGTAGGGCAGGTAGACGCCCACCACGTTCTCCGGCGTGAACTGCTCCTTGAACGCCTTCAGCGCGAACAGGCGGCGCTTGTCCACGAACTGGCGAATGCGTGCCACCGCATCGTCCTTGGTGATGTGGAACGGCAGCACCGCATCCGGCACCGCACCGTTGGCCACCTGCTCGTTGACGCCGAACACATGGCGGCACCAGTGGCAGCGTGCGGTCATCGTGCTCTCGGTGTTGATCGTTACCTCGGCGCCGCAGCCGGTGCACTTGAAGCTCATCAGGCTGGCGGCGTCGGCCGCGATGTCGCGCGCGCCCGAGGCGATGATCGTGCCGCGAAGCTGGTCCAGGCCCTCGCCGAGCCCGAACGCATCCTCCACCGTGGTGCCATGCCACTCGTTGCGGCAGAACTGGCAGACCAGGATGTCGGTGCCGAGCTTGGGCCGGATGTCGGTGGAGCCGCACTTCGGGCAGCGGTTGAGGCCGTCCTTCAGCTCGGCGGCCGACGTATCGATGGCCACCGGGTCGGGTGCCTGGATTTCCTCGCGGATCGGATCGGGCAGGGTGGCCGGATCGACCGGGAAACTGCCGGGCAGCGGCGGAACGTCCCGGGGTGAGCCGGGACCGGTCACCGGTGCCGCCGGCGAGGGCGGCAACGGAGGAGGTGCCGCCGGAAGCGGCGGCGGGGTACGGGAGTCGGACATGGTCGCAGCGTGTCCCCGGCCTTACAGGCCCAGCGCCTTGGCCTTGAGCGCGTCGTAGTCGTCCTGGGTGATCAGACCCAGATCGAGCATCTCTTTGGCCTTCTTCAGCTTGGCGACCGGATCATCGGCGGCCGGTGCGACCGGCTGCTGCATCCCGCCGACGCCGAACATCCCCGATGCCATGCCCACGCCGACCAGACCTGCCGCACCGCCGTTCTCGCCTGCCGACTGGATGCCCTGGGCAACGCTGGCCTGCAGGTTGGAGTTGCCGCGTGCGCCGGCCAATGCGTCGGCCCGCTGCACGGTCTTGAGCAGCTCGCGGGTGTTGGCGTCGTACTCGATCGACACGATCGCGGTCTTGACGATGGCCAGGCCGCGATCGGACTTCCACTGGTAACCCTGTTCGACCGCGTCGGACAGACTCTTGGCGAAGCCCAGCGAATCCTGCTGCAGCTTGGTGATGCGGTTGCCCTTGGCCGGATCGTTCGTGTACAGGCTGAACGCCGGAGCGAGCGAGCCCACCACCTCGTTGAACAGCTGGCTGGCGGCGGCATTGTCCAGGTCGGTGAAGTCGAACACCTGGCCCGGCTGCAGGTAGCTGGCCGGCACGAAGTTCTTCACGAACAGGATCGGGTCGACGATCTTCAGCGTGTACGAGCCGCGCGTGATCGCGCCGACCTGCGTGCCGAGGAAACCATCGTCCCAGTAGATTTCAGACTGCGTGCCGAAGCGGTTGTCGGGCAGTTCCTTCAGCGACACGAAGAACGCCGCCTGCTGCGCGCCCGGCTGGCCGCCGAACTTGAAGCGCTCCCAGCTCTGCTTGATCAGCGGGCCGACGAGGCCGTCGCCAGCGAAGATGGACTGCGAGTTGGTGTCATCCGAGCGCCACTCGTAGCCGCCCGGCTCAGCCACGAACCCGGTGATCGCGCCGTCCTGGAACAGCAGCAGCCCGTAGCCTTCGGGCACGACGATCTTCGAGCCGTTGGTGATGATGTTGGACGACGCACTGGTGTTCGAACCGCGCCCGGCATTGGTGCCGCGCGGCACGGCGGCGAACAGCGCCGCGGTTGACGGCAGGCCGGCCGGCACGGTGAAAAAGTCCTTCCACTGGTCGGCCAGCACGCCGCCCACTGCACCCTTCACTGCCTGTACAAGACCCATGATCCGCTCCCTGTCATCGACGGACGGGCACCGCGCCCGTCATTGAATCGCACTATATCAGCAGGCGAGGGCGGTCCATCGATGCCCCTGCGGCACGGATGTTGCCGGCCAGCGGCCGGCACTACAGGGGGCGGTTCGGTCGTGCCGACCGACCGCCGGAAAACGTAACGCATCGGTCGTGCCGACCACCGGCCGGCATGGCACCGCATCGGTCGTGCCCACCACCGGCCGGCAACCAATCGCATCGGTAGTGGCGGCCACGAGGCGGGAAAAGAAGAAAACGGGAGTGTCGGAAGCCGGGGGGGAACA
>NZ_JBMOWY010000025.1:0-13803 GCF_049310345.1 Stenotrophomonas sp. GZD-301
GGCCGCTGTCCGGCAACGTAATACACCGGTAGTGCCGGCCGCTGGCCGGCAACGCAATACATCGGTAGTGCCGGCCGCTGGCCGGCAACGTAATACACCGGTAGTGCCGGCCGCTGGCCGGCAAATCGCCGATCAGAAACGCGCGGTCGCACCAACGAAGAAGGTGCGTGCACCACCGTCGTAGGTATTGCCTTCGTCCACGGTCGACACGTCGCCCAGGTTCAGCACGCCGGCACGCAGGGTCAGGCTCTCATTGACGTCGTAGCCGGTCACCAGGTCCCAGGTCGTGTAGGCCTTGGCGAACGTCGCACTGGTGCTGGAGACCAGCTGCTCGCCCACATGCTGCGCGCTCAGGTTGAGCGACCACGCATCGGTAACCTGCCAGTCCAGCGAGGTGTTGGCGGTCAGCTTGGGCACCACCAGCAGGTTGGCGCCGGTGGTGCGGTTCTTCGACTCGAGCATGCGGGTGGCGTTGGTGGTCCAGCGCAGGCGCTCGTGCAGCGGCACGGTGACGCTGGCTTCCACGCCACGGGTGCGTGCCTTCTGGATGTTCTGCGCAACCGTCCACCAGAACCCGTTGACGAAGCTGGAGGTGTAGCCGGGGATGTCACGCAGCGGAACCTGCTCGATCTTGTCGTCGAAGTTGGTCAGGAAGTACGTTGCCGACGCGGACCAGCCGTCGCGGTCGAAGCCGGCGCCCAACTCGTAGTTGGTGCTGGTTTCCGGCTCGAGGTTCGGGTTGCCCGCCATGTAGCAGCCGGTGGTGCCATCGGCACTGACCGAGCGGCTGGTCCAGCCTTCCACGGTCAGGCTGCGGCAGCCATTGCCGCCCGACTGCGTTGCCGCGCCGGCGCTGCCCTGCTTCAGGTTGGGCGCGCGGAAGCCCTGCGACACACCGCCGCGGATCGTCCATGCATCCGACGGATGCCACACGCCGTACACGCGCGGGCTCAGGTTGTCGTCGTAGTTGTCGGTGTTGTCCCAGCGCAGGCCCACGGTGAGGGTGAAGCGCTCATGCAGCGCGATGTGGTCTTCGGCGAACAGCGCCCACGCGTCGGCTTCGTTGGTTGAGCTGATGCGGCCACTGCCACTCCAGGTCACCGGCACCGTGCCGATGGTGTCGTTGTTCTTCAGCTCCTCGCGCTTCCACTGGCCACCCACGTTCAGGCGATGCTCCACGCCCCAGTCGAAGCCGGTGGAGAAGGCCGTGTCGAACACGGTTTCCTTGGAGTGGTTGCCCACTTGGCTGCCCTTGTCCTTGTAATCGTTCTGGGTCAGCGTGGTTTTGGACGTGCTGGCATCGCCGTAGCGGCCGTCATGGGTGGCCACATAGCCGGTATGCACCAGCTTGGACAGACCCCACGCGCCCAGCGTGCCGGCACCCTTGTTGCGCTGCACGCCGCGCGATGCCTCCACGCCCACGGTATGGTCGCCATTGATCGCCCAGTTGAGCAGCGCGTTGGCGTTCTCGGCCTTGTTGCCCGGCGTCTGCCCACGGACGCGATCGGATTCGCGATCGGTCACGTTGGCGCCCACGCGCAGGCCGAGGGTCTCGGTCAACGGACCACTGAACAGGGCGCCCGCCTGCACGGTATCGCCCCGGGTGGACGAATCCGGCGAGCTGTAGTTGTACGTCACCGAGCCGCCCCAGTCGGCGGCGATCTTGCGGGTGATGATGTTGATCACCCCGCCCATCGCATCGGAGCCGTACAGCGACGACATCGGACCGCGCACCACCTCGATGCGCTCGATCATGTCCGGCGACAGCCAGTTCAGATCCTGCGGGCCGAGATCGTCGCGGTAGTTGACGCCGGAGGAATTGCCCTGGCGACGACCATCGATGAGGATCAGCGTGTACTGCTCCGGCAGCCCGCGCAGGCGGATTTTGGACTGCGCGCCGGACAGCGCGTAGCCGCCGGTAACGCCGGGCACCGTGCTCAGCAGCTGACCGATGCTGGACACCGGCTTGCGCTCGATCTCCTCGCGGGAGATGACGGTGATGCTGGCCGGCGCGTCCTTGATCCACTGCTGGGCACCGGTCGCGGTGACCACCACGGTATCCATGTCCTTGGCAGTGGCGGAAGCGGAGGCATCGCCGGTGACGGCCGCATGCGCCTGGCCACACAGGGCGAGGGCAATGGCGGTGGCCAGCGTGGCGGCGGCGTGGGAAAGCGTGGGGGAGGCAACGCGCATCGAGCAAACTCCTGAAAGATAAGGGTCCGCTGGCGATGGCTGGGACGTCCGTGTAACGAGGGTTTTAGAAAACGTTAACAATGTTATCACGACGCATTCGCATTTGACACAGTCGGATACACCGGTCGCGTGCAGCGGATGCGTCCGGCAAACACGCTGCAACGGCGTGCCAAACCGCGTCCCGCAGCACGCCGTAGAAAGAACGCTCCGCTGCCCCGCATGCGCGGGGCCGCATCACCCGGGAGTACTCCATGTCCATGACCACCGACCAGGCGGGCGCCTTCGTTACCGCCGCGCTGTCGAAGATCTCCGAACTGTTCTATGCCGGCGCCACCCCCACCGCCTTCGACATGCCGATGGTGGGCAAGGTCATCACCGAAGAGGGCGACCAGCCCAACGGCAACCTGACGCCGATCGACGACGATATGGGCCTTATCGTGAGCGAGGGCCTGTTGGCGCTGCACGACGATCTCACCATCAAGTTCGCCCTCGGCCACGAACTCGGGCATGGCACCAGCCTGCACATCCTCAGCCAGGTCGGGCTGGAAGGCATCAGCGGGCAGGCCACCGAGGTGATTGCCGACCTGAGTGCGGCCTACATCCTCGTGCAGCTCGGCAGCACCTGGGACGCGGTGATCGGGTCGATCAGCACCTGGCGTGACACGGATATCTTCGACGCCCATGCCAGCGGCCACCATCCGCCGGGCGACGAGCGCGTGGCCCATGTGCAGGCGCTGCAGGGTCTGATCGAGAAGAAGGTGGCGTTCAAGGATGCGGCCTACCAGATCTGCAACCCGCTGCCGCGCAGCTGAAAACAGAACGGGTCGCAGCACGGATCGCGCCGATCCTGACCGCGCACCGCTATCATTCCCCCCTGGCACGGAATGCTCCGGGGGAATGATGTAATGGACACCAAGGCACCACCACGCACTGCACTGGAACGCCTGTACTTCGGCACCGCCCTCGCACTCGTGCTGCATCAGATCGATGCCGCGTTCTGGCACGAATGGGACATGTTCGCCGTCCCCGGCGGCATCCAGGGCTTTCTGGTGTTCAATCTCGTCGCCGTCGGTGCCGTGCTGTGGGGCTACCGCAGCGTGGTGCTGGATGCGCGCTCCGCGCGGCGGTGGGCGATGGGCTGTGGTGCACTCGGCATCGGCACGGCCGCACTGCACGCCGCGTTTGCCGTGGCCGGGCACCCGGCATTCGGCCTGCCGCTGTCGGTACTGACCCTGCTGCTGTGTTTCGCGCTGGGCACGGCACTGCTGGTGGTGGCGTACCGCCGCACCCCCTGAGACCGCCGCCAACGCGCCTGTGGGCCGGCTGCTGAACTGTAAATGTTATACTGTTACACTTCGGGGCAGTGCACTTCCTTCCCCCCGATACGTACCCGTTGCCCCCATGAAATCCCACGTTCTCGTGGCCGCCGTCGCGGCCGCTCTGCTCACGCCCGACGCCAGAACCCTCGCTGCCGATGCCACGCAGACACTGGGCAAGGTGGATGTCCACAAGCACGGCGAAGGACAGCTCACCGCGCACCAGGTGCTGACCTCGGTGGATGTACTGGGTGCCGATCAGATCCAGGGCAAACAGGTGCAGCACAGCTGGGAGCTGCTGGGGCAGATGCCCGGCATCCAGCTCACCGAAACCCGCCAGGGTGCCGAATCGGGCAAGGTCAGCTTCCGCGCCTTCAACGGCGAGGGGTATCTGAATGCCATCAAGACCCTGATCGATGGCGTGCCAAGCAACGTCAACAGCGGCAACCAACGCTTCATCGACATGCTGTTTCCGCTGGAAATCAGCTACATCGAGGTCGTGCGCGGCACCAATGACCCGCGCTACGGGCTGCACAACATCGGCGGCAACATCAATTTCGGCACGCGCCAGGGCGGCAACTACACCGATGCGCGCCTGGCGTACGGCAGCGACAACAGCCGCGATGCACAGCTGGCGGTGGGACGGGAACGTGACGGCGTGGCGCAGAACTATTTCGTGGGGACGCAGGCCTCGCAGGGCTACCGCGACCACGATGCATCGAAGAAGTACACGCTGGCGGGCAAGTGGTACTACGGCAGCCTGGAGGAGGGCATGCGCATCGGTCTCACCGCGCGCACCTACCACCATGAGGCCGACGAGCCGGGCTTCATGACGGCCACCGAACTTGCGGCCGATCGCCGCGGCAGCGCTCGGCGCAACGCCAACGATGGTGATGAACGCGACATGCGCCAGGCGGTTGTCCATCTGGACCTGCAGCTGGCCGACACCCTGTTCGCCGCCGCCCGGCTCTACTACAACCGCTACCAGGACGACCGCCGGGTCACCTTCAGCGACCTGCCCACCGGCAACCTGCCGCGCCAGCGGCGCGTGTGGGACGAAACGCAGACCGGCATGCTCGGCACCCTGACCTGGCAGGCCAGCGACACGCTGGTCCTCGAGGGCGGTATGAACTACGAGCACCAGGACAACCGCTACCGCCGCGAGCGATACGCCTACGCCGAGCCCACCGACTTCACCGCATCGCCGGCGCGCATCCAGAACGACGATCGCCATACGTTCAACAACCAGGGCGCCTACGTGCAGGCCATCTACCAGCCCTACGCCGCGCTGAAGATCGTGCCGGCCTACCGGGTGGACCGGTTCGACGGCCACACACGCCTGATCGATGGCCGTACCGGGCCACTGCAGCGCTACGGCACCATCGGGCAGCCCAAGCTGAGCCTGGTGCATGCCCTGGGCCCGACCACCAATGTGTATGCCAACTGGGGGCGCACGTTCCAGGTGCTGACCGGCGGCACCGCACCGGCCTACCTCACCCCGGGACAGGCGCCGATGCGGCCCTCGACCAACAGCGGTGTCGAACTGGGCATGACCTTCAGCCCCGTTGCGGGCAGCCAGGCACGCATCGCGGTCTGGCAGCAGGATGCGGAAAACGAGGTCTCCAACATGCCCGCCACCGGCACCACAGTGGTGCTCGGCAAGACCCGCCGGCGCGGCGTGGATGCACAGATCAGCGCACCGCTGGGCAAGGCGTGGACCGCCTGGGCCTCGCACGCCTATCAGGAAGCGAAGATCACACGGGATGACCGCGACCCCGCGCTGTCCCTCGTGGGCCGCGAAGTCGCGGCCACACCGCGCCACATCAGCACGATCGGCCTGGACTACCAGGCCACCGATGCGCTGCGGCTTGGCCTGCAGGGCAGGGCGCAGGGCGATTACTACCTGGAAGAACGCAACGTGGCCGGCAAGTTCGGTGCGTTCGCGGTGCTGGATCTCAGCGCGAGCTACCAGATCAGCCCGGCCTGGGGCATCGACCTGCAGGTCAGGAACGCCACCGGTCGCCGCTACGCCTACGCCTGGTACGACAGTTTCTTCTGGGAACAGGCCCAACCCATGTTCTCGCCGGCGGCAGGTCGTTCGGTCTACCTCGGTGTCACCCTGAAGCACTGACCCCGGGGTCAGTGTGCGGGCAGGCTGGCCGACGCCACCGGCCGCCCGAGCAGCCAGCCCTGGCCGATCCCGTCCGGCACCAGCGACAGCATGTGCGATGCCTGCTCCTCGGTCTCGACGCCTTCCACGATCAGGTCCAGTTCCAGCGCGGCGGCCATCGCCGCGATGGACTGCACCACCTGGCTTACCGCCGAGGCCGTTCCGATCGCCCGGGTGAAGCGGCGGTCCATCTTGATGGCGGTGATTGGCAGTTCGGTGAGATAGGCGAAATTGGAGTACCCGGTGCCGAAGTCATCGACGTAGAAGCGGTAGCCGAGGGACTTGAGCTCGAGCATGCAGGCGGCAAGGTCGTGATGGTCGGCGGTGGCGCGCTCGGTCAGCTCCAGCACGATCTGGCCCGGGCACAGGCCCAGCCGGCGCACTTCATGGTGCACGTAGCGGCGGAAACCGGCGTCCAGCAGGTCCTGCGAGGTCAGGTTGATGCTCAGATAGAAGGCGGCGTTGCCGCGCAGCCGCTCGGCCATCTCACCCAATGCGATGCTCACCAGCCGCTTGGCCATCCGGGTGCCAAGGCCGTCGCGCTCGGCCAGCGGCACGAACCGGTCCGGCGGAATTTCGCGGCCATCCTCGGTGCGCCACCGCGCCAGCGCCTCCACGCCCAGCAGTTGCCGGTCCGACAGCGAACGGATCGGCTGATACACCATCGACAGCCCCTGGCCATCGATCGCGCGCCTGAGCTGGGCGAGCAGGGAACGACGACGTTCCCGATAGTCGTTGGCCACCAGCGCGATGCCGGCACCGGCGAGCGCGCCCAGCACCGCCAGCGACAGGCTGAACCACCACGGTTCAACCAGCACGCTCGACCCGGATTTACGGGCCGACACACAGATATCGAACCCGGTGCTGCAGCGCCACGCCAGGCGCGTCGCTCCGACGTCCAGCGCGGAGGCGGCCTCACCGATGGTCAGGCCCTGCGTGTCGCCAAAGCGCTGGAACAGGTGCTGGCCGTCGCGCGTGGACACCACCACCCCCATGCCCGCCGGTGCACGGCTGACCCGGTCGAACGCGATCGGCGAGGTCGTCACCACCACGCCATCGCGGACGACCATGTCTGCGGCGATATCCGCACCGAAGACGCCGGGCAACGCGTGCCAGAGTGCGAAACCGCGCACGCGCCGGTCTGGCGGGGGCAGGGGCGAGGGGGCGGCAAAGACGCCCCAGGACGCCGAGCAGCGCACCGTGCCGTGCGCCACACGACCGATATCGCGCACATAGTGCGACTGGATCGCCAGCCGCCGCAGGTTCACCAGATCCTCCGGCGTGCACGCGGTACCCGGAAGTGCCGCCGCACGGTCCAGGGCTTTCACCGACGCCGAGGCGACCAGCTCCGCGTGTTCCAGCACCAGGTCCGCATAGGCGTCGAGCGCGCGGCCATCGCGCTGTGCCACCACCACCTGGGCGGCCACCAGCGTCACGACCGCACCGAGTGCGGCGGCACAGACGATGCGGCCGATGCCGCCGCCCGGTACGAAGGTGCCCAACCGTGAACGCACTGCCTGGCGCATCTGTACTTCCCTGTGTGGATGCCACTCTGCCTGGAATCGCACCGTATCAGTAACCGGTGTCATCTGCGCCGTCGTTATCGGCGCCGGCGCCGTCCACCTTTAGCCGTGCGGGAGATGGGCATTGCGGGCGGCCGATGGGCACAGACCGTTGA
The DNA here is from genome assembly GCF_049310345.1 of Stenotrophomonas sp. GZD-301. Lineage (NCBI taxonomy): Bacteria > Pseudomonadati > Pseudomonadota > Gammaproteobacteria > Lysobacterales > Lysobacteraceae > Stenotrophomonas > Stenotrophomonas sp. GZD-301. Next base: position 7,358 of record NZ_JBMOWY010000025.1, read on the forward strand.
CCCGGCGGAACGCGGCGGCAAACTTGCTCGCGTTCGCGTAGCCCACCGCCAGCGCGACATCGGTGACCGTGCGGCCGCGTGCAAGCTCCACGCGCGCCCACTGCATGCGCCGATGGGTCAGGAACACGTACGGCGACATCCCGGTGGCGCCCTGGATCGCGCGCCCGAACCGGGTGGTCTCCATGCCCACGACCTCGGCCATGCGCGCCACGGCAGGCCGGCTGTCGCGGGACGCATCGAGGTAGTCGATCAGCGCCAGCAGCTGATCGGGTGTCAGGGCAGGGCCCATGCGTGGCGCGTCACGCGTATGTCGCGCCAGTTGTGCCAAGCGACGGAGCACGGCCAACGCGCCTTCGCCGAGCAGGGCATCGGACAGCAGGTTGCAGCGCGCCGCCGCCCACAGCGCGTGCAGCAGTGCACTCACCGCGGCATCGCGATGCAGGCCATTGACCAGCGGCGCCAGCGCGTCCAGCTCGACCGGCGCCGCGTGCAGCGACGGCCAGTCCACTGCCAGCCCCAGCACCTCCACCGACGGGCTCGCGTATCGGCCGGCCTGGCCTGGCAGTACCAGGTTGAACTGACCGGTCGCCCAGAGCGCGTCCAGCGCAGGGCCGGCAAGGGGCTGCTGACGCAACCGTCCACCGCCCTCCATCGCCAGCGCCAGGCGCAGTTGCGTCGGGTGCCCCATGACGCCCTCGCTGGCGTCGAAACGATGGCGGATGAGTGCCACGGCCCCGTCGGCGCTGCAGGTCATGTGCAGGTGCGGGGCCGCCGCCTCGCGCGTCAGATCGTGCATCAACGGGGTCATGGGCCGGGATTGGAGTGGGACGCGCGGGAACGGAGTAGCGGATCTGGCGAAGTGTTACATCATAACAGAATGGCCGGTTCGGCCGTTGTGTCCTTCAGAGAGGTTCCCTTGAAAGCGTCCGTTTCCGCGGCTGCCGTTGTGGCCGCCCACCTGCTTGTCGTCGTTCCCGCCATCGCCCAGGAACCCCCGTCGCCCACCACGCTGGACGGGGTCAGGGTCACCGGCTCCAAGCGTGACACCCCGTACCTGAAAAGCGATCTGTCGGTCACTGTGCTGGACCGCGAGGCGCTCAAGGACGCCGGCGTGGTCGAGTTCCGTGATCTCGACAAGCTCGCGCCCAACGTCAAGTTCAATGCGATGGGCCAGTTGAGTGACATGTACATCTCCATCCGCGGCATCGAATCCAATCCGTTCCTGGTCAACCGCGCGTCGGTCTACATCGATGGCATTCCATTCAAGGAACTGAGCAACGCCGTGCTCAACCAGGTGGAGTCGGTGGAGGTGCTGCGCGGCCCACAGGGCACGCTGTACGGCGCCAACAGCGAATCGGGGCTGGTGCTGGTGCGCACCCGTGGGCCGGCCAACGCGACCGAAGGCGAGGTCAACCTGCGCAGCACCTGGTTCGGCAACGGCAACGGCACCAGCCTGGATGGCTTCCTGGCCGGCCCGCTCGCCCAGGGCGGCGCGCTGTCAGGGTCGGTGGCGTTCATGGCCTCCGACGAGGACAGCCACCTGCGCAACCTGACCCCTTTCGACGGAACGGCCGGCAAGGTCCGCGAGGGCTACCTGCAGGGCAAACTGCGCTGGCGCCCCAGCGACTACGTCACCGTCAATGCGCTGGCCTACCACCTGCGCACGCGGGCGCCCGGCATGTTCGAGTACGAATACCTGCCGCTTGATACGGCGCTGTACAACCGCACCTATGGCACCGGCCTCAATGGCGGGCGCCAGGCCGGTGACTTCACCTACATCAACGACGCCCCCAAGCGCACCGAGAAAGACGAGTCCGTGGCGGGCGTCAGCGCGCAATGGCAGCTGGCGGCGGGCACGCTGGATGTCGCAACGTCCTATCGCACCCAGGAAGACATGTCGGCCGGCTACGACTTCGACATGACCGCGAGCGCAGCGCTGGCCGGCCGCATCTACGACAGGCAGAACGCCTGGAACGCCGAGGCGCGCTTCAGTTCTCCCGACGACCAGGCCTTCACCTGGATGACGGGCGTATCCACCTACCGCACCGACAAGGACTCGATCCTCGGCACGTTCGTCGGCCCGATCACCCGCGGCCTGGACAGCTACCACCTCGCGCCGCGCCAGACGGCGAAAGGGGAGGACTACAGCGTGTTCGCCACCGCCAGCTATACCTTCCCCGCCATGCCGTCGCTGACGGCCAGCGCTGGCCTGCGCCACGAGCAGGCACGCCGCTCGACCGAGCAGCGCGCCGGGTCGCTGGATCTGGGGGCCGGCGGGACGGTGCTGTACCGCGACGCGGCGTTGGCGCACACCTTCCGCGCCACGCTGCCCCGCCTCTCACTGCGTTACGACGCCAGTGACGATCTCTCGTTCTACGCGGCATCGGCCAAGGGTTACATCCCCGGCGGCTTCAACCTCGCGGCGGCCCAGAGCGACGTGGTCAACGACAAGGTGCTGCGTTACGAATCCGAAATGATGTGGAGCCACGAACTCGGCTTCAAGATGAACCTCGGCAACGGCCGCGGTCATATCGGCGCGGCGCTCTTCCACATCACCTCGGACAACTGGCAGGAAATCCAGGTGGCCACCGATGCCAACGGCCGCCCGATCTCGTCGGACTATGTTGGCTCCGATGCCTCGATCCGCTCGCGCGGTGCAGAGATCGAGGGCACCTACGCGGTAACCCCCGCGTTTACGCTGACCGCCAATGCAGGCTACGTCGATGCCCGATATACCCGGCTGTGGGCCACGGCCGACGAGAACCTGGCAGGCAACCGGGTCAAACTGACGCCGCATTACACCGGCTACCTGGCCGCGCGGTACCAGCACCCCTCAGGCATTTTCGTCCGCGCCGAGTCGGCGTTCACCGGGTCCAGCGCCCTGGACGAGCGCAACCGGGCCTACCAGCCGGCGGTCGCCATTCTCGGGCTGCAGCTCGGCTACACGCACGGGCCGTGGACCGGCCGCGTGTTCGTGCAGAACCTGACCGACAGGCGACGCGTCAACGGCCTGATCTTCGACAACCTGGCCTTCGGCCGCGATGGCAACTATTACGGGCCGATCGACACGCCGCGGGTGGTGGGTGCGGAGATGTCGATGCAGTTCTAGTCCAGGCGCGAACGGCGTGGCCACGATGCATCGCAGTCGTGGCCGCGCCGCATCCGGGCTCAGGGCGCGTCGTTCTTCAGGCCGGTCCGGTCGCAGAACTCCATGAAGGTGCGTTCGGTGACTTTGGTGGTGGGGCAGGGCGCCCACGCGGAACGAAGGCCCACCAGATACTCGACCCGGTCATGGAAGAGCGTGAAGTCCTCGACGCTGGTGCGACCCGTCATCGGAATATCCGAACGGAAACTGTTGTGCAGCGCCGTGATCTCCGGACTGATCACGTTCTTGGTCAGGTCGCCGCGGTTGAGATAGGCCAATCGCGCCCGCGTTCCACCGGCTTCCTCGGTAAAGACGACCTCGTACCAGGTGACGCCCATGCCGTGGTCGGTGAAGAAGCTCGTGGTGTTGCCCACGTAGCCGATACGGGTCTGCGCGTAGCTGTAGTTGTACCTGGCGCGGACGCCGTTTTCCTGCGCGTCCAGCTTCATCCTGTCAGGCACGAGCAGGGTCAACGTTTTCTCCGACGCCGCTTTCAGCTCGGCGGCGGTCTTGCCGGGATAGAAGCGGGTGGATGCCGCCGTCTGTTCGGGCGTGACCTTCTTGGGGACAATTCCGCAGCCACTGATGACTGACATGACTGCGATGATCGCAACGGCTCGCACGGGTTACATTCCTTGGAAGTGTGTCTGGAGCGGGCAAACGCGCCCGCCGGGGTTGAACCGGGCGTACCAGCATCTCCAGATGCGCTGCATCGCCGTGCAGCACGCGTCGACCCGATCAGCGGAGGGCAGAGGCCCCGTGCGATGGATGGTCATCCTTGCCGATACAGCTCCGTTTCCGGCGCGAGTTTAGCACCCGTGTGCGGCATCGCCTGCTGTTGTCGACTGATATGTGATGTTATAACATCCCGCTTCTTTCATGGGGGATGTATGCGTCGTCACGCACTTGCAGTTGCCATTCTTTTCTCCGTCCACAGTGCCTACGCGGCGGAGGACGTCACGCTCCCCACCGTCCGCGTCAACGCCGATGGCCCGTCACGCATCGACAGCATCGTGGTGGTCGAGAACCGCCAGGCGCAGAACCGCACGCTCGGCAACCTGCTTGAGCACGTGTCCGGCGTGCAGAGCAGTGCCTTCGGGCCGAATGCCGGCGCACCGGTCATCCGCAGCCTCAGCGGCAGCCGGGTGCAGATACTGGAGGATGGCCAGTCCATCCTTGGCCTGAACGCGTTGAGCGGCGACGTCAACATTCCCTTCGACCCGTTGTTTGTCCGCACTGTCACGGTCAACAAGTCGTCGGACACCGTCCGCTACGGGGGCAACGCGCTGGGCGGCAGCGTCAACATCGATTCCGGCCTGATGTCCCGGGCGATGGAAGACAAGGACCAGACGATGGAACTGGTGCTGCGCAAGGGGTTCAACGACGCCGATGCCCAGGGCTTCCGCATGAACTTCAACAACCAGCGCAACCTCTCCACGAACCTGCAGATGTCGGTCCAGCGGATCTCGCACTACGACATTCCGGGCAACAGCAAGGCAGCGGTGTGCGACAGCCGGCTGTTCCCTGCGGCGGGCGGGGTCAACAGCGCGCTCGCCGACGCGTGCCAGAAAGAGGCGAGGGTGCAGCAGATCTACAACAAGGCATCCCAGCCGTACATCGATCAGTTCATGACTGAAAACCCGGACTGGGCCGACGGCGATTTCTCGTTCTATACCAACGCACCCCGTTCGGTCTGGATGGGCAAGACCTACCTCAATCCGGTCAACCCGGCCTATCAGGAAGGCACCCCGTCGTACGTGCAGAACAGGATCAACCGCGATGTGACGCCCAACTACCGCGGCACGCTCGGCAACAGCTATGCCAGGAACACGCACCTCGGCGTGGGCTCCACCTACTTCTTCGACCGCGGCCATGTGGGCGTCAGCCTGGATACCAAGGACAGCGAGTACGGCGTGCCCGGCTTCTCGATGGAGAACCAGTCCTTCGGTGCGGATGCCACCCGCGACCGTCCGGTAGGGGTCAAGCTCAAGCAGGACAAAGTGGCGATCGAGGGCCAGCTGCGGGACCCGCTGCCCTTCCTCGACAGTGCCGAGCTGCGGGCCTCCCAGGTACGCAACACCTCGGGCGAATACCTCGGCGCGTCCAAGGCCAACGCGTATCGCTTCAACACCAGCCAGGCCGAACTGCTGCTGGCGCAGCAGGCGCTCGGGCCGCTCAGCGGCGTGCTCGGCCTGAGCCATCGCGCCCGTGACGTGGAGGGCGCGGGCAAGGACCGCTACCTGCCCGACGTCATCACCGACAGCAACGCGGTGTTCGTCAAACAGACGCTGGCGTTCGACTGGGCCACCTTCGATGGCGGCTACCGGCACGAGCGCGTGGCGCACGCCATCCGGGACAGCCGGTTCACCTCCTCACGCAATTCCCCCAACACGCGGCTGGCGGACCGGTCCTACGCATTGAACAGCTACAACGTCGGCAGCTACGTGCCGCTCGGCCGCCTGTTCGGCGCCAAGCTCCGCTACGCGTCCTCGGAACGGGCGCCGGACATCAACGAGCTGTACGCCAGCAACCGGCACTATTCGATCATGACCCAGGAGGAGGGCAACCAGAATCTCCTGCCGGAGCGCGCGCGGACCACCGAGCTGACGCTGCTGTTCAACCGCGGTGGGCTGCAGGCCACCGCGACGGCCTATCGGATGAAAGTCGACAACTTCCTCTACCAGGGCCACTCCGGCCTGCAGACCGCCAACCGGTTGCCGCTGAAGTACTGGAAGCAGACCGACACCACCGTCAAGGGCTTCGAGGTCGACATGGCGCAGTCGCTGGAACTCGGCCGCGCCGGCACGCTCACGCTGGCTGCCTTCGCCGACCTGGTCAAGAACAGGGCCGACCATCCCGACAGCTTGCGCGGCCACAACGACGGCGCGTACCTGCCCAACATGCCCACCAACCGGTATGGCGCTAACCTGGCGTGGGAGCGGGAGGGCTGGACGGCGCGGCTGTCGAGCACCTACTACGACACCCAGCGCTACCTGGGCAAGAACGTAAGCCAGGAAGTGCCGCTGGACGCGTTCAACCTGCTGGACCTGCAGGTCAGCCGTGCGTTCGTTCTGCGCAACGCGTTCGCCTCGTCCATCGAGCTGTTCCTCAACGGCTCCAACCTTCTCGATGAGGACGCGCGTCCGCACAACTCACCGTTGAAGTACATCGCCCCGTTGCCGGGGCGGGGGTTCCAGGTAGGCGTGACGGTACGGATGTAGCCGTGATGGCCGGCCGCCATCGTGCTGTGGAGGTACCGCGTAGGGAGCACCGGGTAGCTTACCGGAGTCTGGTCTGGAAC